>JAFWXS010000024.1 GCA_017517925.1 Bacteroidaceae bacterium
ACCCTTCCTGCCCTTCAGCAGCGAGAAGCTGCGCGGTATGCTCGGCATGGAGACGTTCGAGTGGAACCAGCTCGGCAGCACCGACCTGCTCGCTGCAGGCCATCAGCTCGGCAAGGCCGAACTCCTGTTCGAGAAGATTGAAGACAGTGCCATTGACGCACAGATGCAGCGCCTCGAGGATATCAAGAAGGCCAACGAGGCAGCCAACTATAAGGCCAACCCCGTGAAGCCCACCGTATCGTTCGAGGATTGGGAGAAGCTCGACATCCGCGTAGGCACCGTGCTCGAGTGTGAGCGCGTGCCCAAGATGAAGAAGCTACTCAAGTTCAAGATTGCCGACGGCCTCAACGACCGCACCATCGTGAGCGGCATCGCCGAGCATTACGCCCCCGAGGAGCTCGTAGGCAAGCAGGTACTCTTCATCGCCAACTTCGCTCCCCGCCAGTTCAAGAACGGTCTCGTGAGCGAAGGCATGATACTCAGTGCCGAGAACTACGATGGCTCGCTCGCCGTGACCTCGCTCCTCCGCGAGGTGAAGCCCGGTAGTCAAGTAGGATAAACTAAAAAAATAGCTATGCAAGCAATCATATTGGCCGCAGGTATGGGTAAGCGCCTTGGTGAGCACACCAAGGACAACACCAAATGTATGGTAAAGGTCAATGGGGTACGCCTCATTGATCGTATGCTTACACAATTGGCCGAGCGCAATCTCTCGCGTGTGGTCATTGTGGTAGGATACAAGAAAGATGAACTCATCAAGCATATCGGTAACCGATACGACGGGCGCATCAAGATTGAGTATGTGCACAACGACATCTACGACAAGACCAACAACATCTACTCGCTCGCCTTGGCCAAGCAGTATATGCTCGAAGAGGATACACTGCTCTTGGAGTCGGACCTCATCTTCGATGATAGCATGCTTGACCTCATCATCCACGACTCCTATCCTAACCTTGCTCTTGTGGCCAAGTATGAAACGTGGATGGACGGTACCATGGT
Organism: Bacteroidaceae bacterium; assembly: GCA_017517925.1. Taxonomy (GTDB): domain Bacteria; phylum Bacteroidota; class Bacteroidia; order Bacteroidales; family Bacteroidaceae; genus UBA1189. Next base: position 1,003 of record JAFWXS010000024.1, read on the forward strand.
GCGTATCTCCGAGGATAACGACATCATGAGTTTTATCCCGAAGAAGGCATTCAAATACTCCGACATCGAGCACTACTACAAGACGTGCAACATCTATAAGTTCAGCCGCGAGTTCTCGGTTACCCAGTACGTACCCTTCCTCGAAGCCTACAGTAAGGCCATGGGCAACAATGAATACTACGAGCAAGTACTGCGTGTGCTCACCGCACTCGACCGCTCTGACTTGAAGGCATTGCCCATCACCAAGGAGAAGTGGTACGAGATTGACGATGTGCAAGACCTTGACATTGCCGAAGCCATGTTCTCACCCGAAGACGAACGTCTGGGAAAGTATTACCGTCGCTATGGTGGCTACTGGCGTTTCCCGCAGTTGAAGGACTACTGCTATCTCGTCAATCCCTACTACCCAAGCCCGAAGATGAAAGAGGAGATGCGGGCCAACTTCGATGTACTGCTCACCGAATACCCCTCGGGTATGGCCGTCAACTCACTCTTGGCGGGCAAGTATTTCGGTATACGACAAGAGTATGTCGTGGTGGGCAATGGTGCCGCCGAACTCATCAAGAGCTACGTGGAGAACCATGTAGAAGGCAACATAGGCATCATTTTCCCCACTTTCGAGGAGTACCCCAATCGCGCCCTTGCCGAACGCATCGTCCGATACATCCCCGACAATGCCGACTTTGCCTACACGGCACAGGACATACAATCCTATTATAATCATAAAGAGGTATCTACCCTTCTGCTCATCAATCCCGATAACCCCTCGGGCAACTTCATCCCCATGGCAGACCTGCAGGGACTGATAACATGGGCACAGGAACGCGGTATCACGATGATTGTTGATGAGAGTTTTGTCGATTTCACCGATGGATTCGAGGAAAACTCACTCCTGCACAACAACGTACTGGAGAGTCATAGCAATCTCGTGGTGGTAAAGTCCATCAGTAAGTCGTATGGCGTTCCCGGCCTCCGTCTCGGCATTCTGGCCTCGGGCAACAAGGAACTGATAGCCCGCATGAAGAAGGAGGTGGCGATATGGAACATCAACTCCTTCGCCGAGTTCTACATGCAGATATTCGGTAAGTATGAGAAGGACTACACCGTAGCATGCCATCGCTTCATCAAAGAGCGGAGCATCTTCTTCGAGGAACTGAAGGCTGTGCCCTACCTACGCGTGATACCCTCGCAAGCCAACTATTTCCTGTGTGAGGTGACCGGCAAGTATACGGCCACCGAACTCACCCAACTGCTGTTGCAGCGCTACAACATACTCATCAAGGACTGTGGCACCAAGTCGGCCTTCTCTGGTAAGCAATACATACGCATTGCCATCCGTGACAGGGCCGACAATGCCTATTTTGTAGAAGCACTTAAAGCATTGGCTGTATGAAGAGAATCTGCATTTGTGGAGGTGGCTCTTTAGGGCATGTCATCGCAGGCTACCTGAGTGCTAAAAAAGATGTTGAAGTGAATATCCTCACCCAGCGTCCACAGTTATGGAAGCATACGCTTCATATTTCCACCCCAGAAGGCAACACCCTACATGGGAGATTGCTTATTATCAGCAACAATCCCGAGGAGGCTTTGCGTGGAGCCGATATCGTACTGCTTTGTCTGCCAGGGTATGCTATAAAAAGCGAATTGTTAAAGATAAAGCCCTACGTAAACGAGCACACATACGTAGGCACAGTCTTTTCCTCTACAGGCTTCTTCTTCGAGGCTATGGAGATACTTGACAAAGGCGTACCTTTATGGGGATTCCAACGTGTACCTTTCATTGCCCGCACCAATGTATATGGCGAGAGTGCACATCTGTTAGGATACAAGAACAGTCATAATATTGCCGTAGAGCGGAGCAATGACAAAGAGGGTTTCCGTAAAAGAATAGAAGAGTTGTTTGATGCTCCCATACACCTGCTCAACAACTATTACGAGGCGAGTTTCACCAACAGCAATCCCATATTGCATCCATCTCGACTATATACACTATTCAAAGATTGGAACGAAGATGTATATTACGACCATCAGTTCCTGTTCTACGAGGAATGGACCGATGAAGCATCCGAATTGTTGATTGCATTGGACAAGGAACTCTTTGGTGTCTTAGCCAAGCTCCCGGTAGCACCTGATTTCTTGATGCCCATCCTCCCCTATTACGAAAGCACTGATGCCGAGAGCTTGACGCGCAAGATTCGCTCCATCAATGGCTTTAAAGGGATTACCACCCCCATGATACTCTCTGAGAAGGGATGGCAGCCAGACCTAAGTAGCCGTTACTTCCGTGAGGATTTTATGCATGGGCTCCGTTACATTTACCAAGAAGCACATCGCTTGGGCATTGAGGTCCCCATGATAAATAAGGTATATAACTGGGGAGTAGAAGTAACGAGATAAACGTGTATTACATGACCGTACGAAGATCCTTGAGATACATATTATATAATCTTCTTTTCCCTTTATACCAGAAAGGAGTAGTATGGAGAGTGCGGCATAAAAAGCATATTAACGTTGTTTTTGTGGCCATGTCTGTATCCATGTGGCGTTATCAGGAACTATATGAAGCCATGAGCAGACATCAGCGGTTCAAAGCGACTATAGTCATACTTCCAAGCAGACAATACGCCAAAGATCAGCAGCTATCAGAAAAGAAGAATCTTATCAGCTACTTTACGGAGAAGGGATGCCAGTTCGTTGTTGACAACGAATCAGATGGAAAGAATATCATAAAAGCATTGAATCCAGACATCCTTTTCTATCCGCAGCCATACCTTGATTGCTTTGACAAGAGATATGAACACATCGCTTTTCGAAATAGATTGCTGTGCTACTACCCTTATGCTTTCTGGATGAGCAAAGGGACATGGTCATACGACCAGCCGCTACACAACTATGCTTGGAAACTTTTCTATCCGACCGAGTTGCATCGCAAGGACGCGAAGGCTTGTGCGTTGAACCGGGGGCGCAACATTGAGGTTGTTGGTTATCCTAACGCAGACCGTTTCTTACATGACAGATTTAATGATGTCTGGAAACCCCAGAATAGGACTAAAAAGCGTGTCATCTGGGCACCTCACTTCACGATAAAGCCCAGCTATGTCTCCCAATCCAATTTCTTGTGGATGGCTGACCTCATGTTGTCTGTTGCAAAAAAATATTCTAACGAGGTACAGTTTGTCTTCAAGCCCCATCCACTTCTGTTCTCTGAATTATGCAAACATGCTGAATGGGGTGAAGAGAAGGCCAAACAATACTATAACGAGTGGCAATCTATGGGAAACGCCCAGTTGGAGAGTGGTGAGTTTGTAGACCTCTTTATGACTTCAGATGCTATGATACATGACAGTGGTTCTTTCTGTGTGGAATACCATTATTCCGGTAACCCTGTGATGTACATAGCAAAAAACTTTGAGGAGCAGGTCGCAGAGAAAGGAGAGTTCGGACAATTAGCAATGCGGCAACATTATGTGGGGAAAGACGAAAACGATATCATACGCTTCATTGAAAGGGTCGTATTGCAAGGCGATGATCCGATGAAGGAGTCGAGAAGAAGATTCGTTGAACAATACCTTATCCCCCCTCACGGAAAGACTGTTACAGAAAACACGATGGATATATTGTTAAAGGCCTTCTGCTAAATTTATGGGTGAACTAAAAGAAAAAACAGTATCTGGAGTTAAATGGAATGCCGTAGGACGATTCTCTACGCAAGGCATCAACTTTGTCATAGGTTTACTGTTAGCCCGTATATTATCACCTGCAGACTATGGTGTAGTGGGTATGCTCGGCATATTCTTCGCCATAGCCCAAACATTTATCGATAGCGGATTCAGTTCGGCGCTTATCCGAAAGAAAGATTGTAGCGATGCAGACTTTTCGACAGCATTCTATTTCAATATTGGAGTGGGCTTTATCAGTTTCCTCGCTCTCTTCTTAGCGGCTCCCTACATCGCCAGGTTCTTTGACACACCTATACTGAAGGATGTGACACGCGTACTAAGCATCAATCTTTTCATCAACTCGCTGACCATCGTACAACATGCCAAGTTGAACGTTGCTGTAGATTTTAAATCGCAGGCAAAGATAAGCCTTTCCAGCACACTATTATCTGGTATCATCGGCCTGGCCATGGCATATAGTGGTTTTGGAGTATGGAGTTTGGTGTTTCAGTCTGTCTCATCCGCAACGATAAGAGCTATCTTGCTTTGGCAGATTGGACATTGGCGTCCACAACTCACTTTCGCCAGAGAATCATTCAGATACCTCTTTGGGTTTGGCAGTAAGATACTCACGGCCAGCCTACTCCATACGATATATGCCAACTTGACAACAATCATCATCGGTAAGGTATACACTGCAAAGGATCTTGGTTACTATTCCCGTGGCGAGAGTTTGGCCACCTTCCCCAGCTCCAACCTTATAGGTATCTTGCAAAGTGTCACCTACCCTATTCTTGCGAAAATACAAGATGATGACACTCGTCTTATACAGGCTTATCGTAAATACATCAGCATCACCTCCATGGTCATTTTTTTCGGCATGTGCCTTCTGGCAGCATTGGCCAAACCTTTCATCCTGACACTACTGACCGACAAATGGGCCAACTCCGTTATCTTCTTACAGATATTCTGCTTTGCTTGGATGTTCGACCACCTTTGTGCTCTCAATCTGAATATTCTTTATGTCAAGGGACGCTCCGATCTCGTTTTACGATTAGAGATTATCAAAAAGACCATTTCCATATCGATGATTATTGCAGCCATTCCATTCGGAGTGTTAGCTATCTGTATATCCAGAGCTATATATACTCAGATAGCCGTCATTATCAACACATACTACACTGGTAAACTTTATGGATTGGGTTATTTTGACCAGGTACGGGACTTTATCAAATACTTAATCTTTTCGTTACTCTCCGTTACTCCCGCCTTCTTACTCACCTACACGACCTTACATCCAATTGCGGTGCTTGCCGTTGGAGGTGTATTAGCATGCAGTATCTATATTTTACTGTTACGCAAAGACCCCAATCTAAAGGAGTGTTTTGAGTTATTGATTCATCGTGCTTCTCGCTCCTGAAAACGAAATAAGGGAACAGATAAATAACAATGGTGCTATGAAAAGATTTATTCGTAGACTATCAATGTATTAGAAACGTTTGCTTACTTCGTTAATTGAAAAATAAACAGTTTATTTTGTTCTCCTCTTTCCTTATTGTATCTTTGTCTTTATAAACAGAATCCATCAATGAAGCAGCCCAAGATTTCCATAATTGTCCCCGTGTACAAGGCCGAGAGGTTCTTGCATGATTGTGTCGACAGCATCTTGGCACAAACATTCGAGGATTATGAACTGCTGCTGGTCGATGACGGGAGCCCCGACAGCTCGGGAGCTATCTGCGACGCCTATGCCGCAAAGGATACACGTGTAAGGGTGTTCCATATCGCCAATGGTGGTGCCAACAAGGCACGCGCCCTGGGAGTATCCCAGGCTGCAGAGAGCCAGTACATCACCTTTGTAGACTCCGACGACTCGCTGCCCCCCACCGCACTGCACGACCTGTATACCTTGACGGACGAGGAGTATGACATCATCATAGGGAACTATGACTGCAACCCAAAGCAATATGCCGACAGCGTGATTGACAAGCTGGAGCTTGTCCGACAGACATACTATTACAATATAGCCTCATCGCCCTATGCCAAGCTGTTCAGGAGAGAGCTGTTCGATGACAGCACATTCGACCTCCCCCGCGATTTCGTGATGGGCGAAGACTTTATCATGAATCTGCGCCTGGCCTTTGCATGTCGGAAGAAGATTAGGATAGTCCCCACGGTAGTGTATCACTACAATGACAATGCAGGAGGCATCATGAACACGTTCCACTATACGCTCGACTATCTCGCCAGGTCTTACCACTACAAGAAAGCGGCCATCCCCGAGAAACACCGCAAGGAGTGTATGCCCTACTGCATCGTCAATGTACTGATGATGAACCATCTGGTTGTAGGGTATTACTATAAGAGCCACACAAAGGAAAAGACTCCGCTGCACCGCCAGATTGTAGCCGACATCAAGGAATACGGTTGCCGTGGCTACCGCTGGGAACGCTTCTCACTGAGATTCTCCAATCCGGTATACAGCCGGCTATACCTTTGGGTACATGACACGATTGTTGCACTGAAGAAAATAAAGAGGAGGTGGCATTGATATGATAGGCCCGAACGTGCAACAACAACTTAGGGAAAAATACAGTCCCGACGGCTCGCTGCTTCGCAGGGGGCAACTGCGTATGCTCGATATACTGAAAGCGGTAGATAAGATATGCCGTGCCCACGACATACCCTACTGGCTCAGTTCGGGCACCCTGTTGGGTGCAGTGCGCCATGGTGGCTTCATTCCTTGGGACGATGATCTGGATATCGAGATGCTGCGCGAGGACTATCTGCGCCTGCTGCCCTTACTGCGCGAGGAACTTCCCGAGCAGTTTATGGTACATGACAGAGAGTCAGACAAGGATTACCCCCATCTCTATGCCAAGGTGCGCGACAAGCACTCCTGCATTGAGGAGGATTACATCTTCAAGAGCAAGCACAAGGGGTGCTTCATCGACATATTCCCATTGGAACGCTCGCCATACCCGCTTTACCGCATCGCCAACCGGCTGTACGTGAACCTATGTCACTACAATGTGTATAGGTTACGACCGATATACGAATTCAATCGCACAATACTGACACGCGTGGTGTTCCCCATACTAAGAACATGGGTATCGGTATTTCATCCCCATAGCGATTATCATCACACCTTGGGTATGATTTTCAAAGTCGAAAGACGTGACGCCGATATATTCCCCTTGAACGAAATTACCTTTGAAGGATGTACGTTCTATGCGCCACATAATACGCATAACTACCTGACGAGGATGTTTGGCGACTATATGGCATTGCCTGAGGACATTACTGTACATGGAACCATTAAATGGGTTGATAACAAAGAATTATGAAACTATCCATCATCATTCCCGTATACAATGTAGAGCAATACATCGGGCGTTGCCTGCAGAGTTGCTTGAGCCAACCACATGTCACGCCCGGAGAATATGAACTGGTGATTGTCAACGACGGCACCAAGGACAACAGTATGGCCATTGTGGAAGAGATGACGCGTGGCTGTACCAATGTCACCATCATCAATCAGCAGAACCAAGGGCTGAGCATGGCACGCAATGCAGGGCTCAAGGCCGCCCAAGGTGAGTATGTATGGTTTATCGACTCCGACGATTGGATCGAAGACAATTGTTTACATGGAATTATCGAACGTTTGGAGCGGACAAAGGTTGATGTCTTGCAGTTGCAGTATAAGAATGTTTACAATGATGACATTCCTAACGACGAACATTATTCTATCATTAAGGGTATAGGCAATAGCAAGAAGTGGATGGTTGAGAACACCTACTTCACTGCCGTCCAATTTATGATATATCGTCGTGAATTTCTTTTACAGAACAACTTGCAGTTCTATCCAGGCATCTACCACGAGGACAGCGAGTTCAAGCCTAAGGTGGTGTACCTTGCCGACACCTGTGCCTCATACGACAAGGTCGTTTACAATTATTTCAAAGGCAATGCCAACAGCATCACTGCCGTGCTGAAGCTGAAGAATGGCATCGATCTCTTCACCGTGATGAATAGCCTGTATACCTTTGTAGATAACCACAAAGTGAACGGGATATACCGTCGCAGTTTCTATACACAAATAGGCAATGCCATGAAGACTGTATTGCGCACGCTCGATACGGTAAGCGAGGAGGAGGCAGCTACATTGAAACAGATGATGCGCGACAATCGCCATCTGCTCCGCTGTATGTGCAAGGCCAACAACATAAGAATACAAATAGGAGGATTGCTGATGTATACAAACTTGGCACTCGGACTCAAAATATATAAACTCTTATCCTGACTATGCCTAAAGTATCGCTCATCATCCCCGTATACAATGCCGCTCCTTATGTAGAGGCTTGCATCGCTTCGCTCATAGCGCAGACTATGGACGAGGTGGAGATTATCCTTGTGGACGACCATGGGAGTGACGACAGCATGCAGATAGCACAGGCATACGTCAAAGCACATCAGAGCAGCAAGCAGTTCCGCTTCCTTGCCACGCCACACAATATGGGTCCGGGACCTGCACGCAACATAGGCATTGAGGCTGCACAGGGCGAATACATCGGCTTTGTAGACAGCGACGATGTAGTGACACCCGATTTCTGTGAACGCCTCTATACTGCAGCCAAGGCACACGGTGCCGACCTTGCCTACTGTCAGGCACAGCTTGTAAAGAACGCAGAGGTGCAGCCGTTGAATAATCCTGTCATCGAAAGCGGAGCGTTCGAAGGAGTAACACGCCGCTTCTTCCTCACCCACTACACCACTCTCTTCGTCTCGTTCCTCTACCGCAGAGAGTTGCTTACAGAATACGGTATCCACTTCCCCTCCACTCGCAGTGCCGAGGACAGCTATTTCCTTACCTGCGCACTCTTGGCAGCCCAGCGTATCGCTTGCGTGGACACGCCTTTGTATCATTACTTGGTACACGAGGAGTCGCTCTCCGAGTCGCGCAATCCCAAGCGGTATATCGACAAGGTGAAGTCTTTTGACCTGCTCATGCAGTTTACCAAAGACAAAGGACTATACGAAGCCAACAAGGCTGAGCTCGACTATATCTATCTGAAGAAAGGCTATCTGCTCGGACTCCTTACCTACATCTATAATGAGGACCATCCGCAACAGCTCACCGTGCGCAAGATGTACAACCACCTGCTCAGCTACGTGCCCTATTACAAGGACAACACCTACTACCATGCCGACCGCAAGCTACGCCTGCTGCATTGGTTCGTGAGTAAGAGTACACGCATCTCCTTCAAGGTGCTCCCTTGGTATATCCGTAAAACAAAGATGAAATTATGAAGAAGCATATCCGCATCAAGTTTGTAGACTTCTGGGACGACTTCGTACCCGAGAAGAATATCTTCTACCAGCTTCTCTGCCGGCACTACGACGTAGAGTTATCCGACACACCCGACTACATCTTCTGTTCGGTCTTCGGTGAGGAGCACCTACGTTATGATTGTGTGAAGATATTCTATACGGGCGAAAACCAATGTCCCGACTTCAACCTCTACGACTATGCCCTCGGCTTTGAACATATGACATTAGGTGACCGCTATATGCGCCTGCCCATCTGCTACCTCAACCGTTACCAGGAGTCGTTCCGCCTGATGCAGGAGAAGCACACCCAGCCAGCCCCCACAAAGACAGGCTTCTGCAGCTTCGTCGTGTCAAACAACAATGCATCCGAGGTACGCGAACTGTTCTACAACCACCTGTCGACCTATAAGGCCATCTCCTCGGGCGGCCGATACAAGAACAATGTGGGTGGTCCCGTGGCCGACAAGCTCGCCTTCGAGCTGAAACATAAGTTCAGCATCGCGTTCGAGAACAGCAGCTACCCCGGCTACTGCACCGAGAAGTTGGTGCAAGCCTTTGCAGCACAGACCGTACCCATCTACTGGGGCGACCCTACCGTGGCCGACACCTTCAACGAGGAGGCCTTCATCAACTGCAACCGATACAGCTCATGGGACGAGGTGGTAGAGGCCGTCAAGCGTGTCGATGCCGACGATGAACTGTATGCGCGTATGTTGGGTACTCCAGCCCTCAAGCACCCCGAAGAGGATAGCATCGAGGCCAAGATGGAGCAGCTGTCAGCCTTCCTATGCCATATCATGGACCTACCCTACGAGCAGGCCACACGCTACAACCGTGTCTATTGGGGACGTCGCTATGTGAAGCGCATGAGACAGCATGCCAAGGCCTACCGCAATAGCCTACGTGGCATTGCCGAGCGTCTCTACATGAAATACTTCTGGAAACACCGCCGCAAGGGCATACTCTGGAAGCTTGACCGCCTCATCAAGCGCTTTGCATAAAAACACATCGGGTGCACTCTCGTCAGGAGGCACCCGATTACTGTATCTGTGTAATGGCTTAGCCAGTTTTACCTATCTTCCTTGCGTCTGCGTATGGCACCATAGAGAGCAAGTCCGATGACAACAAGCATGGTGGCATACATGATGATGATGCACGCCATGGCGATGGTATCACCCTTCTTTGCGCTTTCAGGAGCAAACTCCATGTGTATGCTGTGAGAGCCTGCAGGTACGTTGATAGCGCGGAGCATATAGTTCACGCGATAGATGTCGGCAGGCTTTCCATCAATCGTCGCTTTCCATCCGTAGGGATAGTAAATCTCAGAGAATACGATGGTGCCCGGCTTGCTGGTCGAGTACTCATAGTCGAGGTAGCGCGGAGTATACTTCGTAAGGCGCACCATAGCCGCAGGGTCTCGCTCGGGAGTGAAATCCTCCACGTAGCCGGCAAACTCCTTGTCGAGCACGGCCGTTGTGCTCAGGTCGATATAGTTGAGTGCATCGCTCTCCTCATTGGCGGTATTCACCACCATTAGTGTATCCACAAACCACGCGTTGCCCATGGCATAAGGGTTGAGTTGCACTTGGGCCTGTCCGCTCTTCTTGTCGGGAACGATGAAGTACTTGGCATTGAGCATACCGATGACATTCATGTTCATCTTCGAGATGTGTTCATCTATAAGGTCCTGATAGCGACGCAGCTTGGCTGCACTGTAACCGCCGATAGACTTCAAGTAGTATGATGTGCGGGCATCGTTGAAGGTGTTGGTCGTGAGGTTGAACACGCGGAAGTGCGGGTCCTTATCCTGCAATATCTGCTTCTCGTAGGGCAGCATCTGGAATGCCGCCTTGTTGTTCTTCTTGGTCACAAAGTGGCTGTCGTTGAAGTAACGCTTGTTCACGGGCCACATATCGGCTATGACCAGCACTCCGAGTATAGCCACCATATAGCCCCACTTGAGCCAATCCTTTGCGAATGCCCAGAGCGTAGCTGCTGCCAGCACGATGAAGAGGAACGAGCGCCATGCGTCGCTCTTCATCAGTGCGGCGCGTTCGTCCAGTATGCCCTGATAGGCAAAGTCGGGCAACTGGGAGGCTATGCTGCCGTCGACAGGTGCCACGAAGTCAAACATCGCACCGCCGAAAAGGGCGATGAAAAGGCACAATCCTGCAGTAATGCCTGCTGCGATATAGATGCTCTTGATGCCCTTCTCACGCGAAACAGTGCCATCCATCAGCTCCTTGATGGCCCAAAATCCGAGCAACGGCATGGCCACCTCGGCCACGATGAGGATGGACGATACGGCACGGAACTTGTTGTACATGGGGAAGTACTTGAAGAAGAATTCCGTGAGTGGCATGAAGTTGTGTCCCCAAGCGAGGAACACCGAGAAGAGGGTGGCAGCGAGAATAGCCCACTTATAGGGGCCTTTCACTATCAGCAGGCCCAATACGAAGAGGAAGCACACGATGGCACCCATATACACATTGCCTGCCGTGAAGGGCTGATCGCCCCAGTAGAGCGGTACGTTGGCGCAGAACTGCGCTGCCGACTGGCGGGGCACGCCATGCTGTACCAATGACTTGTAGAGTTCCGAGTCACGGCCCACGTCGTAGGTCGAAGCACCGCCCATGATACCGGGGATGATGAACGATAGCGACTCGTCGATGCCGTAGCTCCACTGGGTGGCATAGTCAAGGTCAAGTCCCTTCGTCTTGTTCTCGGCATCCGAGGTCTTCTCCAGGTCGGAATGTCCGCCTCGCATCGTCTGCTCGGCATATTCCTGATTGACAAAGATGGTAGCGCTTCCCGTACCCAATCCTACGCCCAAGGAGCTGAAGAAAAGCAATGAACCGATGGCAAGATCCTTGTATCTTTTCTCTTTGATATGGATATACAGCTCGGCAAAGAAGAAGAGGCCAATCATCATGAACAGATAGTACGACATCTGCGGATGGTTGCCGAATCCGATAGCAGTAAACAGCATGGTCAGCACCACTCCGAGGCCGTATTTCTTGCGGAAGATGAGGTAGAATCCCGCTACCACCACCGAAATGAGGGCGATAGACGAAGTCTTCGAGTTATGTCCGGCCTGTACGATAATGAAGAAGTACGACGAGAATCCTGTAGCCAACGCCCCCACGATGCTCAACCACTTGTTGATACTGAACGCCCTCATCAGCATATAGAAGCATACGAAGAAGATGATAAACACCCAAGGCGCACTCCAGTGCCCCTTGAGCATAATCTTGCGGAAGGGTTTCAGCCAGTCGTTAGCCTCGTAGTGCCCGCCACCAATCTGATAGTTGGGCATACCGCTGAACATCGATCCCGTCCAGAAGGAGTAGTCGCCCGTATTCTTGGTGTATTCCGTCGATTCGTGTACGGCAGCAGCGGCACTTGTTCCGTCCCCCGTTTGTACAACCTTACCATCCAATGCCGGTGAGCAGTAGATGTACGCAACAGCAACGAAAAGCACCAATGCCACGGCATAGGCTCCATATCTTTGCCACAAATTTTCTTTTTTCATATCGTATAAAACATTATATCATTTGATTATCCTGCAAAAGTACATTTTTTTCTTGATTTCGAGTATATGTCTTTGCTGAATTTGTCTTTTTGCTATCTAAAGGCACTGTCCCCTCTTCAAGGGGGACAGTGCCTTTAATTAGTCTATTTTACTTTACCAGCAACTCCCTCACCTGTTTTTCATCTCGTAGCAGCTGCTCGGTCAGCTCTTCTGTGTTGGCAAACGTGCGTTCCTCGCGTAGTCGGTGGGCAAACTCCACCGTGAGGGTCTTGCCGTAGAGGTCGCCTTCAAAGTCAAGGATGTGTACCTCGATGCTGCGCTCCCTGCCATTGTTCAGCGTGGGCCGGTAGCCGATGTTGAGCATACCAATGAATTGTCCGTCGCCCGTCGTCCGTTGTCCTCCTACATAGACCCACACCGCATACACTCCATCGTCAGGTATCACCTTGGCGGCATCAAGAGGTTGCATATTGGCAGTGGGGAACCCCATCTTGCGCCCCTCCTTGTATCCGTCCACCACCTCACCGTGTAGCATATACCGGTAGCCTAATAGGTGGTTGGCCTTGTCTAAGCGTCCCTCGGCGAGCAGGTGGCGTATGCGGGTCGAACTGATGGGCTCGCCCTCCTCGATGCATGCCTCGCCACGCACCACCTCGATGCCCATCTCCTTGCCGTAGCGCACGTAGTCGTCGAATCCCTCGGTGCAGCCACGCCCGAAGCGGTGGTCGTAGCCGATGACCAGCACAGCCACGTGCAGCTCGTCTCTCAGCACCTGCTGCATGAAGTCGCGTGCCGGCATGGCAGCCATCTGAGGCGTGAAGTCGAGCATCGCCACCTCGTCCATCCCTGCTTGATGGAGTAAGGCAGTGCGCTCCTCCGTGGTGCTCAGCACCGATGCATCACCCCTTCCCAGCACCCTCTTGGGCGACGTGCCGAAGGTGATGGCTACAGCCTTCATGCCCCGCTCGTCGGCGATGTGGCGCACCTGGGCGAGCAAGCTACGGTGACCGCGGTGTACACCGTCAAACGAACCGATAGTGGCGATGGCCTCCCTCTTATCCCTCCCGAGGAGGGAAGATGCAGGCATATAGTTATATATGGTATCTTCTAATTTCACTTATTGCTGGCTTTTGTTAGTTACCCCTCCTTGGGAGGGGATAGGAGAGGCCACTTCAACCCTCAACTCTCAACTCTTTTCGCCAGTCACTATTCGCCACCGGGCAGTAGGTGTGGAACCCTAATGTCTCGGCCGACTCGCAGCTCACCTTCAGGTCATCGACGAAAAGCGTCTCCTCGGGCTCGATGCCCGCCAGCTCGGCCACCTTGCGGAACGCCTCGGCGGACGGCTTCAGCTCGTGTATCTCGTGCGAGAGGAATATCCGGTCAAAGTAGTCCTCGGCCCTGTGTCCGCGATAGTCGAAGCGCTTGCGCCCCTCCTCCCAGTGCACGGCATTGGTGTTGCTCAGCAGATACAGGCGGTAGCGCTGCTTCAGTTCTAATAGCAGGTCGAGCTTATAGGTGGGGATGTCGAGCAGCAGCGCATTCCATGCCTCGTCAATCTCAGCATCGGTCAGTGTGGGGGAGTAGATACGGCGCACCGTGTCGTGAAACTCCGCCACCGTCATCAGCCCCTTCTCGAAGTCCATCAGGTCGGCCCGCTGCCCATAGGGGTTGGTCAGCTCGTCGCTCACCTCCACACCTAACTTGCGGAATGCCTCGGTGCAACGCCTCTTGTCGAGGTGTATGAGCACCCCACCCCAGTCAAAGATGATATTCTTGATCATTGCAGCATATATTGTAAGATGCAAAAGTACAACAAACCCTCCAATAAATGAAACCATGCATGGCCGAAAGCCCCATTTTAGGACAAATTAAGTGTTTTTTCGGTGAAATGCTTGTAAATATCAAACAATCCCCTTACCTTTGCATTGTCATTGGATGACAATGCGAGTTTCGGCTGCGCTCGTTGGGAAATCGTAAACATGTTTACATTTCGCTCACAGGCACTAAACTTGCGCCATCGAGGATGACGCGTCGGGCTTTTAGCTCAGTTGGTTAGAGCAACAGACTCATAATCTGGAGGTCCTAGGTTCAAGCCCTAGATGGCCCACCGAAAAGCGAGAGAGGTTTCAATTGAAACCTCTCTCGCTTTCTGTATCATTACTTGATGATGACTTTCATTGTCGAGCCGTCGCTCATCAGCACGATGTTCACGCCTTGCTGCATGTCGTCGATGCGTACGCCGCCGAGGGTGTAGATGGCCGCCACGGTGGGTGCCTCGGTGGGCTGCTGCCCCTCGATGGCTGTGGTGCCCTCACCGTTCTTCTCTTCATTGCTCGCGAAACGGTAGCCCAGGCTGCGGGCCTTGGCTCCTCCGCTGCCCTCCTTGGGCTCTATGTAGGCGCGGAATCCTTTCAGCGTGTCGCGGTTGTCCTCGTTCACCGAGCGGTAGAACTTGTTGCTGCTGATGAAGTAGCTGCCGATGGGTACATAGCCGTTGGTATATACTCCCACAAAGTTTACATGGTCGGTGCTTACCGGTTTCAGCTCGGCATCCAGCCATACGTTGGTGACAGTGAGGGTAGATGCTGCCTCTGTAAGGCGCACCATGTAGGGTATGCCCGCTTCGATGCTTGCCGCATCCTCGAAGGTGAGTGTGATGCTCTCCCCATTCATCGTAGAACTTGCCAGCTCCTTCACTTCCCATCCCTCGGGAATCTCCATATTGAAGGGTACCACGAAGGTGCTCCAGGTATTGGCTTTCAGTGTGCGGGCTACGGTGATGACGGGGTAGAAGTCTGCGCCTGCATCCATATTCACTGTTTCCTGCAGCTGGGGGTCATCGGGCAGTGCCTCCTGGTAGCTGAGGGCGAAGTCGTCGAGGTAGAACTCGGCCTCTCCGGTGACCTGTATCAGGAGCATGCCGTCGTAGGCGATAACCTTCTCCAGGGTTATCTCCGTCATCGTATTGGTTGTTTGCAATGTCGTGCTCTCCTCTGTCAGTCTGCCTTCGTTGGCGGTGAGGGTTACGGTAGTCCCGTTTGTGGAGGCCACCTTGGCTGTGAGTTTGTATTTGCCGTCTGTCAAGGCGACATCCTGCTTGATGCTGGTGCCTCTGAACAGGTAGCTGCCCGTCGCCCCCGACACGGCGATGCCCGATGTGCTGATGATAGCACCGTTGATGGTCCAGTATCTGTCGTCGCCGGTGCCGAATCCTGCGTTCTTGATAAACAGGTCGGTGACGTCTACCTCTACTTCGCCGCCTTCACCGCCTTCACCGCCTCCGCTGCCGATGAGGTCTTCCAGCTCCTTCTGGTTGTGTGCGTCAAGGGCAGTCTCATAGGCTGCGTCGATGGCTGCTATGGCCGCCTGCAGTGTCTCATCCGAGTTGATGTTGCCGGCATCGCGGTCGGCGATTACGGCACTGATGTCATAGGCCTCCTGTCCGGCTTCGTTGAGTGCATCGACTTTTGTTTGTGTCTCTTCGATGTAGCTGTTCAGGCTGTTGGTGTATTCCTGTTGCAATTGACCGTTTACTTCTTCCTCGTCTGCGCCTTTTTCTTTAACAAAATATAGGGCGAGGTTGTCTATGCAGGCGATGACATTTTGTCCTTGCAATGTTATGTTGATAGTTATACTCGCATTGTTCCCATTAAAGGTGAATACGGTACTGTGTTTACAATGGTCGTTCGTTCTGAATCCTGACAGGATCTCCTCCTGATTGTTGCTGTTCAAAGTCTCATCCCGCGTAATGTCTATTGTAACATTGCTATTTTTAGCCTTGATGTCAACTTGAGCCGTACCGCTTGTCGCGTTATACAGCGCGTCAAATGATATTTTGTATGTGCCTTGCGACAAGCCTGTCAATGTTTGCGAGATGGTGACAGAGTTTCCGCTGATGACAGCTCCGTATTCAGCAGCATCGTTACTTTCATTGATGGTGATGATGTTGTTGGCGTTAAGGTTGCTCCACGCATTGATGTTCTCGTTTTTATCAAATGAAGCCGCTTGGATAAGTGGAGTCGCATTGAATGTGTTGACCGCATTCTTAGTCATACTCTTTATCGTTGCGCTTGTGAGCAGCACCCATTTCTGCTTGTTGTCGTCGGGGTTGTACGAGGCGAGGCCCAGGAGCCCGTAGGCATTGCCCTTGGTGGTGAGTACGCCACGGCCGTCGCTTGCCTTCAGGTAGTACTGGTTTACTCCGTCGACCTTGGTCAGTGTCCACTCGAAGGCTGCCCCGGTCATCATCAGGTCGCTGTCGAGGTATCCGGCATTGGTCTTGAGGGTATACCCGTTGCCCGACCTTGCCAGCGTGATGGGCGTGCCGGCATTACCCTCGGCAGCCTTGGCGTTATAGGCACCGCCGAACTTGAGGTACTTGCCCGAACTGACGTTCATCAGGTAGAAGGTCCCGTTCTTGGCTTGGTCGCCGCTGAGGTCTGTCTGTCCCATAGCGGTGAGGCTGATGCCCAGCAGCATAATTGTTAGGGTTAGTAGATGCTTTGCTTTCATTGTTTTGTCCTCCTGTTGTGTTTTTTTTGTCATTGCTACTGCTTCCTGCACAAATGTAATGATAAATTTTTGTTTGTCCAAGAAAACGGTAAGATATCTCGGCCGATATCTTCTTGCTTATGAGTGTATTAAGCACACGAATAGGCGATATGCCGAATACCATGTATTGCCTCCGGCTCAGGCCGGAGGCAATACGGGGTGGGTGCTGCGATGCACCGTAAAGTCTTAGGAACTTTGTCTCTTCTCGGGGGAATCTCACTTCCACAGGTTGCCCCACTCGCCACGGTGGCGGTTGGCATCGGCGCCCATGCCGCCTTCACTGTTGCCACCACCCTCAGTGCCCCCGAGCGACCCGTCGGTATCTATACCAGTGTTGGCAATCATGAAAGAGGGCTCGAGTTCAATCACCTGTATGGCGGGTGCGATGTATGTTTTCTTTTTTGTATTGTTCTTGCTCATTTTTCTTGTTTGTTATTCCTGTTTATTCTTTTGGTGTCATGCTGAACAACGCGAAGCATTCTTCGTCTTACTCAAGATGACAGGAACGCGGGGTCCGTTGTCCGTTGTCTGTTGTCCGTTGTCCGTTATCGTATCGTTCAACGTTAATCGTTAACCGTTAATCGTTATTTACTTAATCACTACTTTAACTACACTGCCGTCGCTCATCTGTAGGATGTTCACGCCCTCCTGCATGTCGTCGATGCGTACGCCGCCGAGGGTGTAGATGCCCACTACGGTGGGTGCCTCGGTAGGCTGCTGCCCCTCGATGGCTGTGGTGCCCTCGTTGTCCATCATCTCGTTTCTGCTGCCGAAGCGGTAGCCGAGGCTGCGGGCATTGGCTGCGCTTTCCTTGGGCTCTATGTAGGCGCGGTATCCGTTTACATAGTCGGGATTGCTTGGATTGGCACAACGGTAGAACTTGTTGCTGCTGATGAAGTAGCTGCCGATGGGTACGTATGTCTTGGTATATACGCCCTTGAAGATGGCATGGTCGGTCTCTACATCCTTAGGCTCGGTGCTGATGTTGACGTTCTGCATCAGTATCTCTGTCATGGCCTCGGTCATGCCCTGGTTGCGCACCATGTAGGGCACGCCCGCCTTGATGCCGTCCTCGGCGTCGACGAACTTCAGGGTGATGCCGCCTTGCTCGTTGAGTTCAGAACTGTCCAGTTCCTTTATCTCCCATCCGCCGAGCATCGATGCGGGGATGTCGAACGGAACGACGAAGGTGTTCCAGTTGCCATTGGCCTTGATGGTGCGGTTGAGGATTACGTTGGCATACCAGTAGTCAGTCTCGGAGGGTATTGCCCCTGTCTCGCTCAGTGTCAGCTTGTCGTTGAAGCAGCAGTGGAGGCGGAAGTTGTCGGCTCTGTACCAGCTGTCGCTCGCTAAGCTGATGGTGGCATTGCCGTCCTCGGCTACATTGAACTTGATGCTGAAGTCCTCGAATTTGAGCTTGTCGTTCTCCTTCTCACCACTCAAGGTCACTTCGCGCTCGGTGCCATTGCAGCTGAGCACTACGGTGTTGCCTGCGTCTGATGCCAATGATACGGTTATCTTGTGTATGCCCTTGGGGAGTTTTGTCAGGGTCTGTGTGAGGCGTACGCCTTGTGCACCGGCGTTGAATAGGTATCCGCCATCGGTTCCTACGGTTGTGACTTCAGCATCGGCGTTGTCTCTCACACCGGTTGTATAGGAGCTGTTTGTTTCCAATTCCCATCCATTGATAATACCATCTTCGAAACTGGCGTTCTTGATGAATGGTCCGAGGTCGGCTTGGGCACCTTCTATGACGTTTCCTTCGTCATCTACCATGTCGCCATTCTCATTTGTGGTGATACCGCTTGTGGCTTCTTCTTTCGCCTCCTCTTGTTGGAGCTCCTCTACAGTCTCCTCTACTTTTGATAGGGCATCAGAAATGTCGGCACCGGTGTTGCCGCTACCCTCATTCTCGTTTACGGCATCCTTAATCTCTTCTTTCAGTGCCTCCTTCTCCTCCTCGGTGAGGTCGGGGTAGGTCGTTTCGATGATTTCGTCGATATTGGCGTCTACATAGCTGTCTTTCAAGGCGTCTTCATTGATTTCCTCTTCGTCGAGCTGCTTGTCGCCAAAGTAGAGCAGGGTGAAGTCATCGATGAAGATCTGGCTCGGGTAGGAGGTGGTGGTGTAATCACCCCAGACCTTGGTCCCGCTTGTAGAACTGCTTGTAGTGGCAGCTTTGGTTATAACGATGCTCACGTCCTGTTTTGAGGGCAGATAGAATGTTCCGTTCTCCTTGTAGGTATCGTTGTCTCTGAACTCGGCGGCCGCTACGGTGCTGCTGACAAAGTTCTCTTCGTACACGGCATTGTTTTCGTGGCGGGGTAGTGCATGGCTGTTCCCGTTGACCGATACGGTGGCGGTCATGGTGCCATTGTCGCTGAATGTTATCTTGGGGTCTCCGTTTTCACTTCCCAAGCGATAGTTTTGCACTATTACTTTCTTCATGTACTTGTAGAATCCCTCGAACGAGTAGGAGTAGGTACCTGCGGGGAGCTCCATCGTGTAGGTGATGGTGATGGCGTTGTTGCTTCCGTTGATGACACCGCAGTAGTTGTAGTCATTGGCGTTCTCGGGGCAGACACCGCAATGCCAAGGGTCCAACTTCTTGTTGGTTGCATAATTCTCCCAGTAGTTGTCCAGATAGGGTTGCATGGCGCTGAAGACCGCTGGGGTTTGGGGCAAGTCAGACTCACTGTCGATCAGGTCGAACGCCGCACCCTTGATAAGGGGGGTGGCATCGAAGGGCTTGTCGGCAGTGGCCTTGAGCATTCTGTTCTGGAACTCCTCTTCGGTGAGGAATATCCAGCGCTGGCTGGCCTTCTCCTCGAGTGGGGTCATGGCGAGCACACCGGCGCTGTTGCCCACCGAGGTGAGTGCGCGGCCATTGTCACCCACGAGGTAGTATTGGTTGACATACTTGCCGCCTACGGGCTGCAGGGTCCACTTTGATAAGTCGGCAGCGAAGTCCATCCAGATGGTCTTGCTGTCCAAGTAGCCGGCCAAGCTGGCGAGGGCTACTGTGCCGTTGCCGTTATCCTCCACGATGAAGGGGTGGGCAGCGCGGGATTCCTTACAGTGTTTGCCCCATTCGCCACCGTAGCTCACGTAGAGTCCGGTGCCCACGTTCTTGAGGTAGTAGAGGGTGCTGCCGTCCTTTGTGGGTACCATACCCTCGATTTCCAAGATGTTGTAGGGCTTGTCGGTCGTCTGTGCCACCGCAGTGGTGCAGCAGGCTGCCAACAGCAGATAGATGCAATAAACAAACTTTTTCATAACTTCCTTGTTTTTCCTGATTTAACCCATTACTTCTCGCTGCAAAGGTATGAAGATTTTTTAATCAAAAAAAATCCCCTCCCCTTGTATTTAATGGATTTTAACCTTTGGGCGGTGCTTTTCCTGTCGTCCACGGGGCGGTCCTCTGTTTTGCTCTGTAGACATGGCATTTGGGTGAGGCAAACATCCGCGATGGAGGAATAAGAATCTGTTTGGATTTTACCGCTAATAAGTTTTATGTTATACTTTTCAGTTCATTTATAAACTTGTTAACGGTAAAATTCAAACAACTTCTACATGCGCTCGTTGACATGAGGTTTGTCTCGGACTTAATGGATTCAAACTTAGCAACTCAAAACAATATGGATATATTATTTCTCGAATCTCGCGAATCACGCGAAGGCCAGGTCCTGTGGATGTGTCTCACACGGATGTCTTGGCCTCACACAAATCTCACCGATCTCACGAAGGCAAGTCGCTTCGCCCTTGCTTGTCGGCTTTGCCGATCGTTTACAGCCGGATGGTAAACGCGAGTGTAACGATGCGTTTTTCGTGAGATTCGTGGTAAATAAAAAATAAGCGTTACAGCGTTACAAGCGTTACAAAAAAATGCACACCCCACGCCCTCAGAAATGAAGAAAAATGTTGTGAACAAAAATTTTATCTATATAATAATATATATATATATTATTATATAGATAAATCTTACAGCGAATGACCATTCCCCCTCGATGTAGAGGGGGAACACGTCATTTTTTGTAACGCTTTGTAACGCTTGTAACGCTTTGTAACGCTTGTAACGCTTGTAACGCCTGTAACGCTTGTAACGCCTGTAACGCTCGCCCGTCTCGCCTTGACTCCGCGGATTTGTCGCAGTTGCTCCGCGGGATTATCGCCTTGGCTCCGCGGGATTATCGCCTTGGCTCCGCGGATTTATTGCAGTTGCTCCGCGGAATTATCGCTTCGGCTCCGCGGAATTTACTCCTGTGCCCACAGGTTGCCCCATGTGCCGCGGCGGCCGGTGGCGTCGGCATCCTTGCCTGTGCCATCATCGCCGCCCCATGAGGTGCCGGGCAGTGCCTCGTCGGCCGAGAGGGCCATGAGGTGCGTTTCTGTCTCGATGTCTATTACTTCTGTCTCGGGTTTGATATATGCTTGTTTCATAATGTTCTTTTTAGGACTATGGACAACAGACGGCAGACGAAAGTCTGGCTGCGCGGTGTGTACCCGTCTGTTGTCCGTTCATCGTTAATCGTTGTCCGTTATCGTTAATCGTTGTCTATCGTCCGTTGTCTGTTATCTGTTATCTGTTGTCCGTTATCGTATCGTTCAACGTTAATCGTTAACCGTTCATCGTTAATCGTTAACCGTTAATCGTTAACCGTTCATCGTTCATCGTTAATCGTTACCTAATCTCCACCTTTACCGTCGTTCCGTCGCTCATGAGCAGGATGTTGATACCCTGCTGCATCTCGGTCAGGCGCATGCCTCTCTCGTTGTAAATGGCTACGGTGGTCACCTCATTGTCATTTGTCAATTGTCCATTGTCAATTGATGTGGTACCATCGTCCCAGCGGAAGCTCATGCTACGTGCCTTATTTGCCAACGAACCCTCAATTTGGATATATCCGCGGAAGCCCTTAAGGGTGTTGGTACCATCAGCAGCCTGGTAGAAGGTGTTGTCGCTGATGAAGAAAGCACCTTGGGGCACATTTCCGGCGGTGTATACACCCTTGAAGGTGACGGTGCTACCATTACCGCCTGTGATGGTTACCTTGGTATCATTCATGGTGACGGTGTTCACTGAGGTTTCACCCATCTCTATCTGTGGGAGAGTCTCAGTCATCGTGGTGCAACGTACCATGTAGGGCACACCAGCCTCAATTGTCTCCACTTTGGTGAATTGGAGGCTGATGTTTCCACTGCTCTCCTTATAGGTAGCTCCAGATAGCTCCATGTAGTCCCAATCATCAAAGGCAGGAATGTCGAACGGAGCTACAAACGACGACCATGCAGGATTACCCTTGCTGTCCTTGGCCTTGATGGGGCGCTGCAGCACTACTCTCGGGAAGGTTATGTCCTCAATGGCTGTGATGGTCGTTGCGGCATGGTTAAAGACAAGCTCTGCAGTTTCGGCAGGACTTACGAGCGTGAGGTGGAAGTCGTCGCACTTGTACCATACGCCATCTGCACCCTCTACAGTGATGGCCAATGTGCCGTCCGATACCGTGCACTCCACTTCGGGGAATACGCCCGAGCTGGCACCATTGGTAGAGGCAGCGATGGTAGTCGATGCGCCGTTACCTGTGAGTGTTACGCTCTTGTCTGCATCGGTAGCTACCATAGCGGTAAGCTTGTAGTTTCCGTTGGGGATACCCGTCACGGTCTGTGTGATGGGATTACCTTTGCCTGCATCCCAGATGTTGAACATGTAGCGACCGTCAGTACCGGCGATAGCGTATGTGCCATTTTCTTGAGGGAATGCACCAGTGTCCCATATAGCCGTGACTGTCCATCCGGTGTAGTCACCCGTTTCGAAGCTGGGGTTCTCGATGGCCCATGTCATATCGGCTCCTGCGGTTTTCTGTGCTTTGGCGGCAACTTGCAGGGCATCGTATATGGCTGTCACTTCGGCCTTGCCATCGGTAGTGAGCGACTTGTTGTCGTATGCAGCCTGATAGCTGCTGAGGTCAAGGGCTATTTGTCCGAAGCCATCAAGTTTAGTTGCATTGGCCTCATCGAGTGCCAGCTTGAGGCGGCCGTGAGGCACGTCGCAGATGTACTTGAGGCGGAAGTTATCGGCCTTGAAGAAGCAACCTTGGAAGGGCCAGTAGTGGATAAACTCTGTGCCTCCACCCTTGTTGCCACCGACAGCACCGATGGTAGCTGTTCCGTCCTCTACGAGGAAGTAGAGGGTAGCCTCATGGAACACGCCCTTATCCTGAGTGGTTGCCACCTTGCTATGGTATCCATTACCTGTGATGTATACATAGCGATCGGCAAATGAGGTGACCTTAACCTTTAGCTCATACAATCCGTTGGGAACGCCCTTGATGGTTTGCTTCACATAAGCCGTGTGGTCATTGTCGCCACCGTATGAGTTGAACAGATAAGCTCCGTCGCAACCTTCGGTGGTGAAAGTCGCATTGGACTGCTCTCTTGCACCATTGTCCCAGCCACCACCATCGACAGTCCAACCAGTGAGATCACCTGTCTCGAAGCTGGGGTTAATAATAGCTCCCGTAATGTCGCCTCCATTTTGTGTCATTTGGTCGATGGCTTGCTGTACATTGTACATATCGTGCGCTGCAAGGGCATTGGCATAGGCATTGTCAACGTAGTCGCACATGGCCTGGGCAATGGCGCCAGTGGTAATCTGGTCATTGTTGTAGCGTTCGATTACGACGGTGATGTCGTATGCAGCCTGACCTGCAGCGTTGAGCGCCATTACCAAGGGATAGGTCTCGTTCACCTTCTCGCGCACCATCTCCTTATAATCCGCATAGGGGTCTACAGCTACTGTTTGTGTTCCTCTATATTCTAAGCGGAAATTGTCGAAGTGGACGCTGTTGGAATATTCCTTATTTGTTGTAGTAGTAGTGCCCCAGCTATTGGAGGAACTGCTTCCGCTCTCAGGTGTTGCAGGCTTTGCTATACTTATGTTCAATTCGCCACTTGACAATGTCTGGTAAGTAGTTGTCATGTAGGTATCTCCATCTCTGAAAGCGATACTTGCAGCTGCTAAATCGCCTACGTTCACGCTTCGGTTGGGAGACAGCGTGAAGGTCTCTGAGCCGACTGTTACCGTTGCATTCATCGTTTGTTCTGAGGTTTCTGTCGATGTAGTAGCATTGCCCCACGCAGGTTTCTTAGTAGTTGTTGTCGTCAAAATGTAGTTATAGAATCCCTCGAACGAGAACTTATAGTTACCAGCAGGTAGGTTTTCGATGGCTTGTGATAGGGTAACAGCTTCTGCAGTATTGATTGTCATGGCAGAGTAGTTATATTCGTTAGGGTCCCCTGGGTTTTGCCACCAAGTCAAGCTACCTTTACTCTCAAAGTTTGTCCAATGCTCTTTTGCATATCCATTCCAACCATCGACCCAGTCAAAGTCTGCCGCGCCCAACATCGGGGTGAAGTTGAACGGATAGTCAGGGTTCGCATCAGCCATGGCAGCAATCATGCCCGCCTCAGTGAGGAAAATCCATTTCTGAGTGTCATCGCTTGTGTTCTTTGTTGCTATGCTGACTGCATTGCTATTGTTCGATGCAGCAATTACACCGCTTTCGTTTTCTATATAGTAATGGTTGGGGGTGCCGCTCACGGGAGTCAGCGTCCAGGTTTTATTCTCTTGGTTGTCCATGAAAAGGTTGTGACCTATCGAACGTCCTTCACTCGCTACGGTAACCAATTTGTATTTGCCATCACTTAAGGTCGGAGTAACAGGATGACCTGCATAGCCAGTAACAACCGAAGCAGTCCACGATCCTCCCCACTTAACGTATCTTCCTGTACCCACATTCATCACGTAGTAGGTGGTGCCGTCCTCCACTTGCTCACCTTTCCATGAGGGTTTCTGGAAAGTAGCTACAGTCTCTTCGAACTGCCAATTCTCCTCCTTCCAAGCATCTGTGATTGGAGTGCCGCTTGGGTCGGTCAAGGTGAAGTTTACAACTACAGGCTTGTGGTCGCTGACTGTAACGCTTTCATCGTGCAAGTAGCTGTTTGCCTTAAGGGTAAGGTTGCTTGCGGTAGTGTTGATGTAGAATACCTTGTCCACAATCTCACCCTTCTGCATGCCATAGGTGTGGGTCATCATGGCCTCTCCTCCATAGGTGGGGTAAGTGCCTCCCCACATCAGCTCTACCCATGCATCCTCAATGGTGAAGCGGCTGTCGGCATTGATGACATCGATGAAGAGGGTCTTCAGTTGCTCACGGGTATAGCGGCAGTTGGTGTCACCGAGGATGATGACGGGGCGGTTGTTGTGGTTGTTCTTGATATAGGTGGCGAGCTGTGTGAGCTGTGTCTCACGGGCTGCGATATCTTCTGGTCCATCACTTGCATCCATGTGGAGTACGTATACATCGACCGTAACGCCTGTGGCGAAGGTTACGTTATACACGCGAAAGCCTTTGGTGATCATGCCATCCGAACCGTCACTTGTCTCGCCATAGTACTCATCCCATTCGACACGGGTGCCGCCACTCATCGTAAGGCGCTTGGCACAGGCGAAGCCGAGTCCGTCGGTAGAGTTGCTTAAGCCAGATACACTACCGCCATGCTCGCCAAAGTTATAGTATGTGCTTGCGGGCGCTGCGGTCAGGTAATTGTGGAAGTTGAAGTCCTCGGAGATACCGGCAAAGTCCCAGCCGGAGTTGGCGAGGATGCCGCACAGTTCGGTGGCTCCTGCAGCTTCTTTTCCGTCAGGGTTGACGTCGATTCCCAAAATGCTGTTGGGCAATCCATCAACGTTAAACGCTACGGCATTGAAGGTGTAGCTACGTTGTGCCATGGCACCGAGCATGGCGCTACACAGCGCGATGCATGTAAGTAAATGTCTTTTCATATCGATATGTGTTTAAATTGTCTTTTTAGGACATGGACAATAGACAACGGACGGTAGTCTGACTGTGCAGTGTGTACCCGTCTGTTGTCTGTTGTCTGTCGCCGCTTTGCGGCAAAGGTAGTGATTAATTGTATATATTACACTATTAAAAGTTC
This sequence comes from Bacteroidaceae bacterium, assembly GCA_017517925.1. GTDB lineage: Bacteria > Bacteroidota > Bacteroidia > Bacteroidales > Bacteroidaceae > UBA1189. Next base: position 27,079 of record JAFWXS010000024.1, read on the forward strand.
GTCTTTTTACCTAAAGATGTTGTAGAACATGTTTTTGGGGGAGTTAGGGGGAGCTATTTTTGGGAGTTAGGGGAGTTATCGCTTCGCTCTTGGGGAGTTAAGGGGG
>JAFWXS010000003.1 GCA_017517925.1 Bacteroidaceae bacterium
ACCTGCTCATTTTCACTGCTGTAAATCTTTCTGCTGATGAGGTGAAGCAGCGTGTGCAGAATACGCCCGTTTACGACAAGGGGCAGCTGCAGCCCGTGGGGGATATTCACCTGCAATTCGATTTGGAGCAGGAGAAGTGGCAGGAGGCCGACTCCGGCGCTGCCTCCTGGAGAAACGTGGCGGATTCCCTCGTGCTGCCTGACGGCACATACTATATTTACGGTCTGGTGACCAACAAACCTTTCCCTAACGGTAACAATATCAACAACCGCAAGCTGTTCCGCTATGCTATTCAGGCCAAGCGTGTTTTGGTGCGAGTGGTCGATGGTCAGCCCGAGCCTGTGCCTGAGGAGGTGAAGTTCTCTGGCGATGTACGTCGTGTGTGCAATACCTGTGGCTGTGGCAGTACGGATGACGGTGACGCCGACAATCAGGCCGCCACTCAGGCTCCCGGTTGGGAGGGCGATGTCTGCCCGAGTTTCGTGAAACTCAATCCCGAAACAGGTAAGGCTCTCTATGATTCTCCCTGGCGCTGGAAGGTGGCAATAGCTTCCAATGAGGTCGTTATCACCCCGCCCACGGGTGAGCCGCTGCATTTCTCTGTCCCGCCCGAGGGCTCTTCGGAGGCCGGTACCGCCGGTGCTTCGGCCATGGCGCAGAACCGCGTGCAGTATCAGGACAGCAGTTTCAACGCTACCACCAGCCGCACTCCGGCGTTTATCATGATGAAAGACCCCACCGGGCTTTGCATGACATTCAACGTGGGTTCCGGCACCGTGCACTGCATCACCAGCCCCGAGGGTCGCAAGGTAACGGCTACCGAACGTGCTCAGCATGTTACGCCTCTTTTTGATAATGCCGGCAACCTGCTTTCCTGCGCTTCCGCAGAGGGGCGTCTGGTTTGCACCACCGATGAAAACGGGGCTCTCAAACTCGATTGGTTCACGCCCGATGCTGCGGAAGATGCTACGCCGTTCAAGCGAGAGACAATTCAGCAGAATAGTGGCAGCACAACCATCACACGTCAGCAGACCGGGCATGACCCGCACTCCATTGTGCGCACGGAATCCGATGGGGTGGTGACCATCACCAAGGGCGAGGGCGATGAAGCCATCGTTCACCGCTACGAAACAACCTACCCGACGAGTGGCCTGATGGTTCGTACCGAGTCGGTATACTATGCCACTACGCCCGACAATGTGGCATCCTGCACGCGCTCGGTGTATAACTATTCCTCTGCCGGTTGGCAGCTTTATTCCGTGACGGAGGGCTTTGGCTCCGCTACTACTCGCACGACCTCTTACCGTTACAATACGGACAACAAGCTGGCTATGGTTGAGCGTTCTGATGGCGGCTATACGGAGTATGAGTACGATACGCTTGGTCGCATGACGATGGAGAAATCCCCCTGGGGCGAGAACCTCGCCAAAGTAACGCGCACCACCTACGCCGACAGCCGATTCTATGATGTGCGCCCCGCTTCGGTGGCTGAGTATCATGTCAACGCTTCCGGCACAGAGGTTCTGTTCCGCAACACGACCTACAGCTACGAGGAAACTGCCGAATTGGAACGTGTGACCACCACGGTGACAGCAGGCGGCAGCTCGCAGCAGCAGGTGAGCATTGAGGAGACCTATGGCGCAGAGCCAGCCTACGCCTATGCAGCGGGTAAGCCCAAGTTCAGTCAGGATGTGGCAGGTGTGCAGACTATCTACGAATACGAGGCCACAACCGAGCACGGCGCTATCCACAAGCACACTTCCATCACCAAGGCCAACGGTGAGTTGGTGGCAGCCCAGAGCCGAAAGAGCGAAAGCTTTATCGCAGTTAATGGTACCACTACCTTTACGCAAGATAGCATTTGGAACGGCTCGCAGTGGCTTCTGCTGAATACCACCGCTTACGAGTACGATGCACAGCAGCGCGTGGTGAAGACGACGCGTGGCAACGGACGCTTCTCCACTACCGAATGGATGTGCTGCGGCGTGTTGAATGAGACGGATGAGGATGGTATCACCACCACCTACGCCTACGACTCTGCCCGCCAGCTCACGGAAATTTCCCGCGAGGAGGTGTACAATGGAGAGACGTGTATCACACCGGAAACCATCACGGAATACACCCGCGATGCCGCCGGGCGCGTGCTCACAACCACCCGCCGAGTCGGCCCCATGGCAACAACCGAATCCACTGAATACGATGCGCTGGGGCGTGTCACCAAGCAGACGGATATTCTGGGGCGAGAAACCACCACCACCTACAGTGAGGATGGTCGAACCACCACCGTGACAACGCCCGCTGGAGCCACATCCATTACCACCCGCAACCTCGACGGCTCAACCGCTTCCATCGGTGGAACCGCTCAGCGTGCTTTGGTGTATGTGTACGACATCAATGGCAACAATGAGCGCGTGACCACTAAATTGCCGAGCGGTGAAATCATCGCCCAGAGCATCAGCAACGGCTTCGGGCAGAATACCGTGCAGGCTCAGCCGAATACCATCGGTGGCTTCATCTACACCCGCAGTGAGTACAACGCCAAGGGGCAGCTGGTGAAGCAGTATCAGGACACCGGTTGGAACACCGCGAAAACTGCCGCCACGCTCTATGAGTACGATTCCTTCGGTAATCAGGTGAAGCAGACGCTCGCCCTGAGCTCCACGCCCACCAAGGATAATTCGCCGGTAAGCGAGGTTGCTTACTCGGTGGAATCTACTGAGGATGGTGTGTACTCCGTCACTACCCAGACTCGTTACAATGCCGAGGGTACCGCCCTGAACAGCACGCAGAAGCGGCTGATTTCAAAGCTCTCCGCAACACTAGCAAGCAGAAGCATCAGCATCGATGTGCGTGGTAACAGTTCAGTGAATTGGTCGGAATATACGGCTCCCACGAAGGTGAGCTCCTTCAGCACCATTCCCACCTCGAATATCACGGCGGAGTCTATCAGTATCGATGGCTTTACCCTCTCGCAGAAGGACCATGCGGGCATCATCACCACCGCTTCCCGCAGCTACACCGCCACGGGTATGACCATGGTGCAGGTAGATGGTCGCGACAACGCCACCACTATTCTCTCAGACCTCGCCGGGCGTACCATCAGCATGACGGATGCCGCCAATGCGACAACAACCACGACTTACGACGCTAATCACGATCTGCCCGCCGTGGTGACAGACGCCATGGGCAACACCGCTTGCTACAAGTACGATGCTCGCGGTCGCAAGATTGCCGAGTGGGGTACGGCAATTCAGCCCGCTTGTTTTGGCTACGATGAGATGGACAACATGACCACTCTCCGCACCTTCCGCGCGGATAACGAGGTCATTACCACCGACCCAAGTGAGCGAACTGACGGGGATGTAACAACGTGGGTATTCCATGCCGTGACCGGTCTTGAAATATCCAAGACCTACGCCGACAATACTACCGTGGTGAAAACCTACGATGCCTACAACCGCCTCGCAACAGAAACGGATGCCCGTGGTAACGTGAAAACGCACGCCTACGAGCACGCCCGAGGTCTGCACTTGGGTACTTCCTACACCGTGGTAGAGGGCACGGCGGAAACATCAGTCCGCAGCTTCACCTACAACCACCTCGGCCAGATGACGCAGCTGGTGGATGACGCAGGCACTCGCAGCTTCGCATACAATACCTACGGCGAGCGTGAAAGCGACAGCCTCGTGGTGGATGGCGATACGCACCTCATCACGGAGACTCGAGATGCTTTCGGGCGCTCTACAGGCTACACCTATTCCAAGAATGGTGCGGTGCAGCAGACTGTCACCACGGGCTATGGTACAGACGGTCGTATCAGCAGCGCCGGCTTTACCCACGGTGGTGCGGTTAAGCAGTTCGGCTATGAGTACCTCAACGGTTCCAACCTGCTGCACAAGCTCACTAAGCCGAATAACATGACGCTTACGCAGACCTACGAAGCAACCCGCGACCTGCTCACCGGCATGGACTACCATCGTGGTACGACGCTCATCGCTCAGCGAACCTACAGCTACGACATCCTCGGGCGTCCCACCGCCCGCAACACGGCTCGACAGGGTTCTGTGGTGAACGATACCTTTGCCCACAACACTCGCTCCGAGCTGGTGGAAGCCACCGTCAGCGGCAAAGACTACGAGTACGCTTACGACAACATTGGCAATCGCGAATTCTCGCTGGAAGATGGTAAGGCAACGATGTACGATGCCAACGCTCTCAACCAGTACACCGCCATCGCGGAGAATGGTGCAGCCGCCTTTGTACCAATGTTCGATGCGGATGGTAACCAGACGCTCATCAAGACCGAAACCGGCATCTGGAGTGCCGCCTACAACGCCGAAAATCGCCCTGTCACCTTCACCAACAGTGATAGCAACACCGTGGTCGAGTGTGCATACGACTCCATGGGCCGCCGCGCGTATAAGAAAGTGACCGTCAACGGCAGCGTAACGCTCCACCAGCGCTACATCTATCGTGGTTACTTGCAGATTGCCTGCAACGACCTCACTCGCAGCAACCATCCCGCGCTTTGGTTCATAACCTGGGATCCCACCCAGCCCGTTGCCACCCGTCCCCTTGCCATCCGCAAAGACGGCTCATGGTTCACATACGGCTGGGACCTCACCAAGAACATCTGTGAAATCTTCGGTCCTGCCGGTTATCCCCGTACCACCTACACCTACTCCCCCTTCGGGCAAGTGACCGCCTCCGGTGACGTTACTCAGCCCATCCAGTGGAGCAGCGAGGTGTGGGATAGCGAAATGGGATTGGTGTATTATAACTGGAGGTATTATAATGCGAGTGGAGGAAGATGGATTAACAAAGATAAAATTAATAGCAAAAACTTATATAAATATTCTCGAAACAACAATCATTTAATAGATTTCTTAGGAATGTTGGATGTTAATATAAAGGTTCACCCACATACTGTACACGATGAACCCGATGTGCGCATCCCTCATTCATACAGAGATAATATATTTATAACAAACCCAGAATACTATACACGAGCTTTTACAGAAGAAGAACAATACATATATGCAATAACAACGGCATATGCTAATAACGATGATGTAAAAATTAACTGTCATGAAGAGAGAATCGGAATCTATTGTCCGCGGTCTATCAGTATTGATATTCACATTATGATTATTATAAATAAACCATATGTGTTTAAGGATGTTTTAGCTACTGAAGGCACTTACATTGTAGTTCCGACAAGAAACAAGAAAACTAAGATGCCATATGGCATTGTTTACGACGATGAGCTAGATCATGTGAAAGATATTAAGGAAGGTTTTATGGATAAAAAACTCCTTGAGACAATAAAAGAACAATATACTAAAGTAACAAATAATACATTAGAAAGTTGTGAGGAAAAAAATAAGATTACATTAAAAAATTTATTAATAGAAGAATATCTAAAGATCGCTGAAGCATCTAGAAAAAAACACGACGAAGGAAACGATGCTCCGCATATTCATAGGGAGTCCTTTCCATCGATTACAGGACCCTCTGTTGAAGAGGTCCTCGAAGATATGATTTATTCTATACCTATTCCTATACCTGTTCTATAACAATATAGTCTAAAATATACGGGAATGAATATCATTCATTCCCGTATATTTTATTAAGGACTATTAAAGTTTCGTTAATTTATAAATATGGGCTGAGAATATATTCCATTTATCCACATTGCCCTAATTGGTTTATTCAATATCTTATTTTTTAAATCATATTGAATAACGCCGTTATTTCTTTTTTTATATATACATGTTTTGCTCGATATTATACGTTCACCAGGTAACAGCAGAAAACCATCTTCTATACTTCTAAGATTAAAATACATCATGCAGAACATGTTAGAAGAATTTGCATTTTCTTCACCTGTTATTATCGAGATATTATAAAAATTATCTTTGTTTGTGCCCGGGGGTGGAAAATATAAGGGGAATTTACAACGAGAAAAAAGGGATATTTGCAATATCACATCATCAGAAGATGGTGTGATATCTGGCATATCATGTTGTTGATTGATAGTTAAATTGACGTTTTCTGAAGATGGGGATAAAACAGTATCCCAATCAACCAAAGGTGCATTTGCATCGAGAGATATTGTCATATTACCATGATAAGTTAGCACTTCTGCAATAGGTGAACTATTGTCGATTTCAATGAAAAAATAAATAGTTTCACCGGGAGCTAAATCCATTACTTCCCAGAAATCGTGCCAATAGAGTTTGTATGGGGGATTACTGAATCTAACAGTTACTAAATTATTATGAATATTAGTTACAGAAAGTATGGCATAAAGTGAGTCTTTTTTATATTTTAATCCCCATGCTTCAGCAAATTTGCTGAAGAAGCATTTATCGGGAATATTCTCTCCTTTAATTACCCCTATCTGATATACATTCAGAATTTTCTCTTTTATGTATTTTGATGTGGATGATGAATTATCTTGCTTGTGATTCTGCGCTGCATACTCAGGGAGTGAAGTTTCTGTTGCTAATGTAATTCCATTAGAGATTAAAAATAATAAAACAAAATACAGATAAAAGTATTTGTAAGTTTTTTCGGTTATATTTGTCATTTCTTGTAGTAGTTAAGAGTTGAGTCCCGTTTTCTGGTCACCGACCGTGTTGTTTAAGGAATTTCTGAGCCGACGATTGGAGCTGTGGCCATGTTACTAATTTTTGCGTTGATTGTCAACCCTAATTTTGTGGCCACAAGTGTAAAAGGTGATAATAAATCGACTGAAAGAGGATGTATTTATTCACCCCGGCGCTTGGTAGGTAGCCCGAAGAAGTTATTGCCTCCGATTTGGTAGCCGGTGGCTTTCCAACTGATGTGGGTGAGGGTGGGGTAAACCTCGCCATTCCACTTGTATCCGCTATCGAGTACGTCTACCTCAATCAGCGTGCCTTTATAGATACGTATTAGCTGGTCGCCGGGTTCCAATTTGAGGTCTTTACTCTCAGGAGTGATGCTTACCGAGGCTTGGCCATTTTTTTATTGTATATTTTCTCTGCCGGGGGCATGATGAAGAAACGGTACATTCCGTACCGATTCAAAATAAAATTTATTATGTTGAATACTCAAAATACAACCGCCG
>JAFWXS010000025.1 GCA_017517925.1 Bacteroidaceae bacterium
ATAATCTTACGCTTGTAACATTTGAAGAACAAGAAACAATTGAGGAGGATGGTTACACCATAAATGTTGTTCCTGCTACAGAGTGGTTGCTTAACAAATAAATCTTATTTAATTTACTAATAGCAAGGCAAGAATCATAATGCACAAGGCATTACGATACTTGCCTTACTTGTTAATTGGAGTAGCTGAATACACATATAAACACTGACACCCCGATTCACATCGGAGTGCCAGCCTAGTTAACCAAATATATAAACAATGAAAAAAGAATGTTTATTACATAAATTTATTCCAATCAACCGCAATACGCTCTGATTGCTTACCATTCAGCCTACGACCTGCACCAGCTGGAACTTGGTGACTACCCCCGTAACAGAAAATTTGGCGGCTTCTGCATGGACGGCCAAGGATATTGACGACGTGCCCATGCGTATTCAGGAGGTGGGCGGTTCAGACAAGAGCTACTGTTCCTATACTACCGGGACAATAACCCTTAAGAAGGGACAGAAAGTAACGGCCACACTGACCTACAATACAGGTGCCAAGCGTTTCGACATTGACGGCACAGTCCTCCTGGACGGCAACGGGGCTATTGCAGCCAGCGACTATCACCATGGATATGCTGGCAGCAACAAGGAAAACAATACCTACAGTTTCATCGCTCCCAACGATGGCGACTTTACCGTATGTATGTACGTCGACAAGCGTGAGGGAGACATCGTTTCTACTTCCGAGTTCAAGGTAGAGGTGTTTGAGGCCAAGGCAGGTGTCGTTGTTGACACTGATATCGTGAACATCCAAGGCCGCTGGAGCCGCAACACCACCCTCGCCGCCGGTGAGAACTGGAAGGTGGGTGCCGTGGTAGGTCTCATCGCACAGGATGGCACCGAGACCAATGCCAACATCCACACCACTCAGAAGCGCCGCTCGTTCCTCGCCTACTCGGAGCGCGAGCGTGCCGTGCCCTGGCGTGCCGTACCCGCCTATGTAGCTTGGTATGAGCTCCAGATCAACCGTAACAACGCAGCCCCCGGCCGCGAGCATCTCGACAATACCAAGGCCGAGGACGTTCTTGATGTGATGGACCACTGGAAGAGCGATATGTATGACCGCTATGGCATAGCTCCCAGCATGTTTGTCATCGACGATGGATGGGACTTGTATGGCGAGTGGACCTTCCATGCTGCATTCCCCAACGAGTTGCGCGATATGGCCTCAGCCGCCAAGGAGATGGGCTCAGGCATCGGCGCATGGCTCGGCCCGGTAGGTGGCTATGGTGCCAGCGGTAACTACCGTCGCCAGTATTGGAGCGACAAGGGTGGCATGCAGCTCTCCAACCCCCTCTACTACAAGGCGTTCAAGGATGCAGCATTCAACCTCGTATGCAACCAGGACGGCACCGAGGGTTACCAACCGGGTAGCGACAACTACGTATTCTTCAAGTTCGACGGTATTTCAGGTCAGTTCTCTTCTGTAGGTCCCGACAACGGTGATACAGGTAACGAGAATGCCGAGGGTATCATCCGCCTGGAGCGCTATGTGCGCGAGGAGCTGCGCGAGGATATCTTCTTCAACACCACGGTAGGTACCTGGGCTTCTCCCTTCTGGTACCAGATTTCCGATGCTACATGGCGTCAGGAGAACGACCACGACCGCATCGGTGACAATACCACCAACCGCGAGAGGTGGATTACCTATCGCGACAACCTGGTGCATCAGAACTATGTCGATGCATCACCCATCTGTCCCATCAACACGTTGATGACCCACGGATTCATCCTTACCAAGTTTGGTCCTCCCGCAACTGACGAGCGCGACTACCTCAGTGTCCGCAACGAGCTGCGTGCTGCCTTCCTCTGCGGATCGGGTATCGTAGAGCTCTACAATGACTATGACTTGACGAACAGCATCAACGGCGGTGCCCTCTGGGCCGACATTGCCGAGTGTATCGCTTGGCAGAAGCGCAATGCCGATGTGCTCCCCGATATCCACTGGGTAGGTGGCGATCCCTGGACAGGCTCTAAATCTGAAGTATACGGCTGGGCTGCATGGAACGGCACCAAGAGCACCCTCGCACTGCGTAATGGTGCTAACGATGAACAGACCTTCACCTTCACCCTCCGCAGCGCTCTCAATATCCCTGCTAACGTAAGCGGCAGCATCATCCTGCGCAGCGCATTCGGTGATCAGGCTACACTCACAGGCCTCACCGAGGGCGAAGCCATCAACATCGACACCGAGCTTACCGTAACACTCCCCGGCAGCAGCATCTACGCCTTCGAGGGTATCGATGCGACAGCGACTGTTACTCCTGTAAGCGACATTGACCTCACCGTGGAGAACAACCTCGCTGAGATACGCGCCGACGAGACATTGGTACTCCGCGCCGCTATAAATGCCGACGCCACCTTCCCCGCTATCGCATGGAGCAGCAGCAACCCCGAGGTAGCTACCGTACAGGGCGGCCTCATCGTTCCCGTCAAGGCTGGTGAGGTGACCATCACCGCTACAGCCAAGGATGGCTCGGGCAAGACGGCAAGCAAGACGCTGAAGATTAATGCGGTGCCTGTTGAGCCTCCCTTCTCTACCGAGGAGGTTCCCGAGTACTGGTGGATAAACTTCTGCAACGGTGGTGCCATGCTTGCCGACCAGGGTGCCGGTAGCAACGTGCAGACTGCCGCCAAGGCCTACAACGACAATCAGCTGTGGCAGCTCGTAGGCAACGAGAGCAGTTTCTATATGAAGAACAAGGCCGGCCGTTACCTCTCATGGAGTGGCAGCCGATTCCAAACCACAGCAAGCGCTGACAGCAAGGCTACGCTCATCCTCCACAAGAGCACCAACAGTCATGCTGCCGAGGCGGGCTGCTGGGAGATACAGCTTCAAGGCGGCAGCTACATGAACCAGAATGGTGGAGCAGGTACAGGCAAGGAGCTGGGCACCTGGAATGCCGGCGATGCCAACAACCACTTCGTCTTCGTATCTACAGCACCAGTCTACCCCGAGTTTGACAACGAGGAGGCATGGTACTACATCCAGTTCGGCAACGGCGGATGGGTCATCGAGGACAAGGGCGCCGGAAACAACGTGCTGACTGCCAACCTTGATGACCTCCCCACAAAGATATGGAGAGTGACCGGCACCAAGGAGAATTGCCAGATTATAAATAAGGAAGGCCACTATCTTGTATATGAGAACAACAAAATCAAGGCCAAGACCACTGCAGACCCACAAGGCTTCAAGCTCGTGGCTACCGGTAACTATAGCTATGCACCCCGCCTGGAGATTCAGCACAACAGCACTGCAGGCAAGGCATTCAATATGGATGGCGGTGCCGGCAGCGGCAAGGCTATTGCTCTTTACAATGCCAATGACGGTGGCAACCCCCTCGCGTTCGTACCTATAGAAAGTGTCGTTTTCCCCGAGTTTGTCATGGCAACCTCCAACGCTACTGCTCCCGCCGAGAAGCTCACGCTCTGGTATACCCAGTCGGCACCCGCTACCGGCGTAGAGAACACCTGGATGGAGTACTCACTGCCCATCGGTAACGGACAGTTCGGCGCTTCGCTCTTCGGCGGCGTAGCCAAGGACGAGATCCTCTTCAACGACAAGACCCTCTGGAGCGGTGGCCCCAACGAGTATGGCTACTACCTCCCCTTCGGCTCGGTATATATCGAGGACATCAGCGGAGCATTCACCTTCAACCCCACGAAGCCCGTGCAGAACTACTACCGCGACCTCAACCTGAAGACCGCGACCGGTACCGTATCGTACGAAGACCTCAATGGCGTGAAGTACACCAAGCAGTACATCGCCAGCAACCCCGACAAGGCTATCGTGACCAAGATTACCGCTTCGGAGGCAGGCAAGCTCAGCTTCCGCATCACCATGGAGAGCGGCAAGCCCACCGTGAATGCCGTGACCACCTACGAGAACGGCTATGCACAGTTCAGCGGCAAGCTGCAGACCGTGAGCTACAACGCTACCCTCAAGGTAGTGGCCGAGGGCGGTACCCTCACCACCGGTGACGACGGTATCACCGTAGAGGAGGCCGACGAGGTGCTCATCGTGCTCATGGGATGCACCGACTTTGTGGGTAACGACGCCAGCCATGTCAATGGCCGTGCAGCCCAGCTCCCCGCCGACAACAAGGCTATCGTGGATGCCGTTGCCGAGAAGGGGTGGGATGCCGTGTATGCCGACCACGTGGCCGACCATCAGGAGTACTTCAACCGCGTGAGCTTCGAGCTCGATGGCGTGGAGAACGACCTCCCCACCAACGAGCTCATCACAGCCTATAACGCTGCATCGGGTACACGCAACCTTATGCTCGAGCAGCTCTACTACCACTATGGACGCTACCTCTCCATCGCCTCGTCACGCGGTGCCGACTCACCGGCCAACCTGCAGGGTATATGGAACAACACCTGCACACCGCCCTGGCACTCGGACATCCACGCCAACATCAACGTGCAGATGAACTACTGGCCCGTATCGGCCGGTAACCTCAACGAGATGTACATGCCCTTCCTCAACTACATCATCAACGAGGCCGCACAGCCCGAGTGGAGAAACATTGCTAAAGGTAAGGGTGCTAAACGCGAAGACAGCTGGACACTCCTCACCGAGAACAACATCTTCGGTGGTGTCAGTGGATTTGCTCCCGACGCGCTCATCAACAACGCATGGTATGTGACCCACATGTGGCAACACTACCGCTACACGCTTGACAATGAATACCTCCGCCGCGCCTTCCCCGCCATGAAGGGTGCTTCACTCTTCTGGGTAGACCGCATGGTGCTCAATGAAGAGGACGGCACCTACGAGTGCCCCAACGAGTACTCACCTGAGCATGGTCCCGGTCAGGAGAACGCTACTGCTCACGCACAGCAGATCGTGTGGGAGTGTATCGACAATACCATCAAGGCTGCCGACAAGTTGGGTGCTGTAGCTGCTGGCCTAATCTCGCAAGAGGACTACAATTTGCTCCTGGACCGCAGAGAAAAGATGGACCGTGGTCTCCGCACCGAGGTGTATGATGGCGAATGGGGTACCGACCGCATTCCTGCCGATGTCAACATCCTGCGCGAGTGGAAGACCAGCACCTATAAGGTCGGTCAGCAGAACCACCGCCACATGTCGCACCTCATGGCGCTGTTCCCCTTCAGCCAATTGACACCTGCCGATGAAGATCTCTTTGAGGCAGCCATCAACTCGATGAAGCTCCGCGGCGACGAGTCTACCGGTTGGTCCATGGGTTGGAAAATCAACCTCTGGGCACGTGCCCTCATGGGCGACCGCTCACACGCTATCTTGCGTAAGGCATTGAAGCACTCTACTGCATACGGCACCAATGCCGGCGCCGGCGGTATCTACTACAACCTCTACGACTCACACGCTCCCTTCCAGATCGACGGTAACTTCGGTGCCGCATCGGGTATTCAGGAGATGCTCATGCAGAGCCACACCGAGGTAATCGACATCCTGCCCGCACTCCCCGCCGAGTGGAGCAAGGGTCACATCAAGGGCCTCAAGGCCGTGGGCGACTTCACCGTAGACATCGAGTGGGAAGGCAGCCAGGCACGCAAGGTGACCATCATCAACAATCAGGGTCAGCCCTGCTACGTGAAGTGCGTAGGACTCTCGGCGGCCACCATCACCGTAGATGGCGAAGCCTACACCTTGGGCGAAGAGACAACCCATGGTGGCCTCCCCTGCTACCAGATCGCATCTAATGCAGGTGACAAGATCGTTATCGACCTCAGCAACGCTATCCAGACAGACAAGAGCGCATTGAAGAACTTGATTGCCGAGACCAAAAACTTGGTGAACGAGTGCTACGACCACTATAAGACCGAGGTCGCTTTGCAGACTACAAATTCTGAAGCTGCCTACTACGTATCGACCAATGCACAATCATCAAAGGAAGGTCCCATCGCCAACCTCGTGGATGGCGATAACGGCACATATTTCCACTCTGCTTATAGTGGTGAAACCATTGCCGATGGCCTCAATCACCACATCACGGTTAATTTGGGTGAGGGTAATGCAGTTTCTTCATTCAGGTTCAAGTATGTAACACGTAATAATGCAAACACAAATTTCCCTGCTGAAATCAAGGTATGGGGAGGTGTACAAGGTGCCGAAGAGGTAGATTATGAACTCTTGGCAACACTTACCAGCGGATTGCCTCAAGCAGGCGGTCAAGAATACACCTCTCCTCTCATTGAGGGAAGCAAGGAGTATACCCACCTGCGCTTCATGGTAAACAAGTTCTTCCACATGGCCGAGCTTGATATCTTGCTTCGCTCTGAGGAGTATGTGAACAACTACCCCGATGCAGTGCATGTACCTGCAGCCGTGGAGGCTGCTACAGCTGCTATCACTACAGCCGAGGCAGCCGTAGAGAGCGCTCAAACAGTGGTTGAATATAGTGCTTCACTCGCTGCCCTGCAAGCCAAGTACGATGAGTTGGCAGCAGCTATCGCCAGCGGTACCCTCCCCGTGCTCGTGTCACTCGATACCGACAAGCCGTTCGTTTATAAGATTGGTATCAAGCGTGGCGACACCAAGGTATTGGCCTACGACCTCGGCGCTACCAATATGGTGGCTGTAGCCGATTACGCAGAGGGCAACGTGCTCCAGGGCTGGTACTTCACCAAGGGCAGTGCCGAAGGCAAGGTATTCATCCATCCCTATGTAGGCGGTGGTGATGTCCTCAGTGCCAAGAGTACAAGCAATAACCCTGCTACCGTATGGGCAGCTGTGAAGGGTGCCGAGACGCATCAGGAGTGGACCATCCCCGCAGTAAATAGCGAGAACGGAACCTATAACATCAAGGCCGGTGATGGCAGCAACTACTTCAGCAACAACGGAGGCGTAAGCAATAAGATGGGATTCTGGAGCAGCGACAACACCACTGATGGCGGCTCACTCTTTACCTTTGCCCGCATTGATTTCGCCGATGGTGTATGGGAGAATACCTTGACCGAGTTTGTAAACAGAGTTTGCACCAAGGAGTCATACCCCGAAGGCAACACTCTCGGCTACTATCAGAATGGAGCAGCCTACACCGAAGCACGTGCCGAGGCTGTAGCACTCCTTGCTGATGAGGCAACCGCTGAGAGCAACTTCAAGGAGGCCTACATCGCACTGCGCAGTGCCAACGGAGCTGTCGTCTTCCTCGCTCCTGAGGTGGGCAAGTTCTACCGTTTGAAGGGTAAGTATTCGGGCAACTACATGAATGCTGTCAGCAATAAAGCAAAGTTCGATATGGCTTCAGAAGCTAATCGTGATGCGATGGGTAGCGTGTTCTACCTCACGGAGAACAACAAACTACTAAGTTATAAGTTGGGCACATATCTGTACGAAACCTATTCTATCGGTAATATTGGCGAGGCCAATGGTAATGCTATCTCATTCAACCCCTCAGAGAGTGGTAACGGTGGTTACTTTACCTTGAAGACCAACTATTCGGGTAGCAAGTACATCTACGATGGTGAAACTATCGTTAACAGAAATGGAAGTTATGCAGCCAATCGTTGCGAATGGGCCGTCGAAGAGGTTACCTCCCTCCCCGTAACCATCAGCAGCGTAGGCTATGCCACCCTGTATGCTCCCGTAGCCTTGGAGATTCCCGAAGGTGTAGCGGCCTATGTAGGTACACTGGACGATGAGGAGACCGTACTCACCTTGGAAGAGGTAGAGGAGGTTATCCCTGCCGGCACCGGCGTAGTGCTCTACCGTACCGAGGGCACCGGCGCCACCACACACCACTTCGACATCGTGGAGGGTGACTTTGAGGCAGCCGATAATGCATTCGTAGGTGACAAGGAGACCGTAGCCAAGAGCGGTAACCCCTACACACTGCAGACAGATAACGGTGGCGTGGTCTTCAAGTCCTACACCGGCACCAACATCACCGGCTTCAAGGCTTACCTCAACCTCAAGGAGACAAGCTCTGCCGGGGCACGTGCCATACGCATCCGCTTCGCAGGAGAGGATACGACAGGAATTGAGGATTCTGAACTCTCAACCCTCAACCCTCAACCCTCAACCGTGTACGACCTGCAGGGCCGCCGCGTACTCAACCCCACCAAGGGAGTGTATATCGTGAACGGTAAAAAAGTTGTGATTAAGTGAGTGCAGAGCCATGCTTGCATGAGCTATGCCGAGCGTGAACAACTAAAACGAAGTTAAAGTTGTGATTAAGTGAGTGCAGAGCCATGCTTGCATGAGCTATGCCGAGCGTGAACAACTAAAACGAAGTTAAAGTGATGATTAAGTGAGAAAGACGGACCCACCCCAATCTCGCAGAGCGAGACGGCTTTGTGAAGCTAAAGCTTCAGTCGACGCAACCAACGCTCCTTTCGCGTCGGCCCTGTGAGGGAAGGGGTGCTGTCCTCGCAGAAAAAAGTATATAAATAAATAACGAAATCCCGTCCACACTCCACGATGCTGGAGTTCCCTCCCTACAGGGAGGGTTAGGGTGGGTCCTCATATATTATGACTAAGAAAACCTATATCAAACCCGAGATTACAATCATCGATGTGGACACCGTAGAGATGATTGCCGCCAGCCCCATCCCCAGCATCGGTATTGACAAAGAGGGTGAAGGTGGCACTGAAATCCTCAGCAACGATCGCCGCGGCAGCTGGGGCAACCTGTGGGGTAGGGAGTAGTGCCGTCCCTTTCCGTGACGAGAACCAGGATTATGGAACCGCAAGATTTTGGGCAAGTACCCGAGGAACTGCGCGGGCTCTTCAAGTCGCTCAGTGAGCAGGGCTGGAACCCTCAGCTGTGTGATGAGGTGCCTGTGCCGCACTACGACAACCGTGTGCCGTGTGGAGTGCCTGCCGGAGTGGGCGACATCACCCACGACGAGTACGACATGATGCCGCGCAGCCTGGTGACCCTCAACATGATGTATACGCTCGATGCCTACGGCGACTCGATGGTGGGGGCGGGCATAGACCACGGCGACCGCCTGGAGGTGCTCTCCACTCCTGTGGCGAGGCATGGCGATATCGTGGTGGCAAGCATCGGTGACGGACATACGGTGAAGAGCTATTTCGTGGACGACTACGGACGCCGGTGGCTGGTGCCGGCCAACAGGAAATACAAGCCGATGCTCATCACCGAGGAACGCTGCGTGCGCATAGAGGGGCGCGTGGTGAGCGTTCGCAAGCTCGACCCCCGGGCCGAGAACCGAGACATGCGCAATGCCGTGGTTGCTTGCGAGGAGTATACCGTCCCGGATACACGGAGCAAGTATGACCGCACGGTACACTTCGTACGTCGCGTGGCCCCTATGGTGAAGCAGGGCCGGCAATGGTATGCCGTATACCGCGCCATGTTGGACAGGCGCATCATCGAGGAGGATAGCTTCACGCAGTTTGTGCAAATGGTGCACGAGGCTGTACCCGAACATGCACACCTGCCCGTGACCGCCGAACTCAGGCGTATGGGGGTGCAGAGCTTCCGACGGGCTGTAGACCTGTGGGACGAGACCGACGCACCCGTCGCAGGAGCACGCTTCGAGGCTTACCTGCAAATAGCGCGAGCCACGATGGAGTACATCAAGGAGAGCATGACGAAATAGAATCAACGACGATACACTCGGGAAGAGGACGTGTCCATCATTGGGGCACGCCCTCTTTTTTTTCGCTGCCGCAACTCCCTTACCCGCAACTCCCGCCGTACTCTCCCACAACTCCCACGGAAAACTGCCCAACTCCCACGATGAGGGCGCCCGCCCCTCACGGAACTCCCATACTCCCATGTCTTGTGGGGGAAAACTCCCATAAACTCCCAAGAGGGAGGACGCATTTTCTTCATTCTGCCTATTGTCGCTATCTTCGCGATGTAATCGGTGGCCACCGTTACAGGATGTTTAATCACTTATCCCAAGACAGAAAGAAATGATAAACTACGTAAACAACGCATTCGACAAGACCCTTAAGCCCTGCGATGCACAGCAGTTCATGACGCTCACCCAGAGCGAACTGACCGAGAAGCTCATCCTTGCCCACCGCACAGGTGACACCCGCGCCAAACCCAAGCTGCCTGCCCTCACCTACATGGGCGTGCTCGACGAGGAGCGCTACAAGGCCTACCTCAAGACCGTCCAAGAGACCCACCCTAACCCTCCCTGCGAGGGAGGGGACTCCTATTTCGCAGGACACAACACCCTCCCTCACAGGGAGGGCAGGGGAGGGCCTTCCCGCCCCTTAGGCTCGCGCCGCATGGAGTTCATGCGCCCCACGGGGCTCTTGATGCTCGACTTTGACCATGTGGGAAGCGGACCCACCCCATCCCTCCCTGTGAGGGAGGGGGAGCAGCCCTCGCTGCAGATTGATAGTCCTATAAAGCTATGGGAGTACATCAAGGAGAAGATGTCCGCGATGACAGTACTCCCTCCCTCACAGGGAGGGATGGGGTTGGTCTCCTGTATTGCTCTCGCCCACATCACGCCCAGCGGTGACGGCCTGCGTGTGGTGGTGAAGCGTGTCAAAGGCAAGACCATTGAGCAAGACCAGCACGACTGGTGCGATTATATGAACCTCTCTGCTATAGGCATCAAGCCCGATGCCGCCTGCAAGGACATCTCGCGCCTCTCCTTCGCACCCATGCAGAAGGATATACTCTACTTCAACCCGAGCCTGCTCTTCGCTCCGCTGCCCGATGCGGCAGACTACCCCGACGGCTCGCTGTGGCAGACCCACCCTAACCCTCCCTGTGAGGGAGGGAATTCATACATCGCGGAGCCTCAAGTCCTCCCTCACAGGGAGGATTTAGGTGGGTCTCCTGAGCATGACTCAAACGGGACGAAGCAGTCCGCGATGGCAGTACCCCGTCCCTCACAGGGAGGAACGGGGTGGGTCTCTGAGTATAACGGAGTATCGTACTCGGACATCGTGGCGCTCCTCGAAGAGCAGCTCGGCGGCCGCCCCGTGCATGGCGCGCGCAACTCCTTCATCTTCACCATGGCCTGCAACCTGCGCTACATCTGCAACGACGATGCCGCATGGATAGCCTCCGTGCTCCCCACCTACGGCGAGGACGCGGCCAAGCACCGCACCACCATACAGAGTGCCATCAACCGCCCCATGAGCAGCGAGATGCCCGGGACGCTCAAGCGCGCCCTTGGCGTGGCCAAGGCCTGCGCCGGCAACGGACAACAGGCGACGGACAACGGACACTCGCAGATGGATGCTCCACCTGCCATGCCCGAGGTGCTACCCGAGCCTGTGAGGCTGCTCGTCTCGCACACCCCGGAGAAGATGCGTCCCGCTGTGGCTATGGCAGTGTTCCCACCATTGGCTGCCCATCTCTGTGGCACCGAGTTTGTCTATGCCGACAACCGCTCCTACGAGGCAACCTTCATGACCTTGCTGATGGCCGAGCTCTCCTCGGGAAAGAGTGCCGTGAACCAGCCCATAGAGTATATCATTGCCGACATGAGGGCACGCGACGAGGTGGCACGCGGTCGTGAACGTGAATGGCGTGAGGCGTGCAGCACCACCCCTGACTCCAAGGAGAAGCCTAAGCGCCCCGAAGGATTGGGCATACAGGTGATCACCCCCGACATGACCAATGCCGCCTTCGTACAGCGCCTTGCCGATGCCAAGGGACGGTTTCTATATACCGTGATGGACGAGGTGGAACTGCTCGATGCCCTCAAGACCGGCGGACGTATGGGCTCGGTGAGCCAGATCCTGCGCCTCGCTTTCGACTGCGGCTTGTATGGACAGGAACGTGTGGGAGGCTCCTCGGTGAACGAGCAGGTGAAGGTGCGGTGGAACTGGAATGCCTCGACCACCATACAGCGCGGACGAAACTATTTCCGCAACAGCCTTACCGACGGCACGCTCTCGCGACTCTCCCTCGCCACCATCGTGCGAGACGAGTTTGACTGGGGACGCGAAATCCCCAAGTATGGCACGTATGGACAGGCGTTTGCCGATGCCCTCCGACCCTATATCGACAGCCTCAATGTCTGCCACGGCATTATACGTTCCCCCGAAGCCATACTATGGGCCGAAACGATGATTGACGAGCAGGTATCCTTTGCCGAGAGTTGCGACGACCGGGCCTATGCGAAGCTTTCGTTACGGGCTGTCTTGATGGGCTTCCTGAGAGGTATGGTAATCTATGTGATGAACGGTATGAGGTGGACGGACGAGATAGGCGAGTTTGCCGCATGGAGCGTGCG
Organism: Bacteroidaceae bacterium; assembly: GCA_017517925.1. Classification (GTDB taxonomy): domain Bacteria; phylum Bacteroidota; class Bacteroidia; order Bacteroidales; family Bacteroidaceae; genus UBA1189. The sequence continues at coordinate 12,216 of JAFWXS010000025.1, forward strand.
ATACGACATGTGGTGCAAGATGCACTTCTTCGGTGACCTCCTGCATCAGGACCTCGAAGCGGAGGCGGTGGCCGTACAACGCAACTGCACACGTAACCTGCTGGATTTGCTACCCGCGACGTTCTCCCGGCAGATGGCACAGGATATGCGTATGGCACAAGGGAGGAAACCCAACCCCTCGGGCATGCTGCGGCAGTGGCTGCATCGGAGATTCATTGGGAGAGGGGAGAATGAAATGTATTATAAATTGTCTAAATGAAAAATTTAGGAGTTGTTAGCGGTAAAATTAAATCAATGAATATGCAAATGAACACAATGCAGGATAAAACTGCGCTGAATGAGAGGTTATCCCTTAAGGACGGAGAGGAAATCCCGTTCAGAATCAAGCCTTATCCTTTCGGAAGGCTTGCCATGATGTATTATCCCGACCATCACTACGACAGTGCCTTGCGCCACTTCCGCGCCGAGATGCACCTGACACGCGGTATGTGGGAGGCAATGCAGGCTGTGGGGTATAAAGAGTACACGAAACAGCTCACCCGCAGCCAGGTGAAGGTGATCGTGGAGTTTCTGGGGGAGCCGTAACCGGCTCCCCCCTTTCGTGGGGTTGCAGGGGGATGGGTATACGCCACTTACTCGTACAGTCCGTAGGTGGTGCGCAGCACGCGGAATTCGGTGCGGCGGTTCTCGGCATTGCACACCTCCTGCTGCTCTTCGGGCAGGGCGGTGATGTAAGCTTCGGTGAGCGTGTCGCCCTCGTGCATGAAGGGGTGCCGCTCGGCCATCTTCTTGGTTACGGTCTTGGGTGTGCCCTCGCCATAGCCTTTGGCTACGAGGCGGTCGGGGTGTATGCCCTTGGCGATGAGATGCGACACTACCGACTCGGCACGGCGTTGCGACAGACGTTCGTTATACTCGTCGCGCCCCTTGTAGTCGCAGTGGGCACCCAGCTCGATGACCACGTTGGGGTTGTCGGTGAGGAGGCGCACCAGCACGTCGAGCGCCACCACCGAGGAGTCGGTGAGCGTGGCCAAGTCAAACTCGTAGAAGATGTTGTCGATGAGCACGGGGCGTGTGATTGAGGCCAAGGGGAACTGTAGCGTATATTCGCGGTCCTCCACGGTGCTGTCGGCCACGAGCTCCTGCATGTGGTTGAGGTAGCCCTTGCATGAGCCTAAGAGCACGTAGCTTGCTCCCGGGGTGATGCGCTTGGTGAACGAGCCGTCGGTCTTCACGCCCAGCTTCTCGTTGGTGCCGTCGTTGCCGATGAGGTATACGGTGCCCTCGGTGAGTTCATAGCCGTCCTTCTCGTAGAGCCAGCCGGTGAGCGTGTGCACCGTCTCGGGCAGGTAGAACGAGTAGATGTGGTCCCATCCGCGGGCATCGCCGCGGTTGCTGCTGAAGTAGCCACGCATGCGCTCCCCCTCGAAGGTCATGCCGAAGTCGTCGCCCGCCGAGTTCACGGGTGCCATGAGGTTGGTAATCTCCCACCGACCCTCGTCGTTCAGCGTGGCGCAGTAGATGTCGAGACCGCCCATGCCCCCGTGTCCGTCCGACGAGAAGTAGAGCTCCCCGTTGGGGCGGAAGGTGGGGAACATCTCATCGCCCTGTGTGTTGATGGGGGCGCCTAAGTTTTCCAACTCACCGAACTCGCCGCCCGTGATGGCGATGCGCCAGATGTCGAGTCCGCCCATGCCGCCGACCATGTCCGACACGAAGTAGAGCCACGTCCCATCGGGCGACACCGCGGGGTGGGCACACGAGGTGAGTGTGTCGATGGCCAGTTCGCATAGGGCAGGGGCGCCCCACGAGGCATCCGAGCGTGACGACTTGTATATCTGTGCCGGGCGCGGTGCCTCGGCGTCGACGGCGCAGCGCGTGAAGTACATCGTCTTGTAGTCGGGCGAGAAGGCACATGCCCCGTCCTCATACTCGCTGCTCACCTCACCCTCTATGGGCTCGGGCTTCTGCCACTTGCCGTGTTCGTCCTTCGTGGCCACAAAGATGTCCGGTGCCTTGAGGCCCGTGATGAGGCTCTTGTCCTCGCCCTGTGCCTTGTCGCGGGTGGAGGTGAAGAAGAGCTGGCTGTAGTCCTCGCTGCCATACACGGGCGAGTATTCCGAGCGGCGCGAGTTGAAGAGCGCCTCCTTCTTCACGATATACCGCGTGGGGCTCTTCTTCCACTGCGGTGCCGTGGTGCAGGCCTGCAGCCCGTTGATGGCCGTGGTGTCGGTGGGGTGGGCGGTGAGGTATATGCGGTAGTTTTCGGCCGCCGCCTTGTACTCGCCCTTCTGTAGCTGCAGCCCTGCCGTGTGCTTGTACATCACCGTGTCGGGGTATAGGTAGCGTATGGCGTTGCGGTATGAGGCCAGTGCCTTGGCATCCATGCCTATGCGGCGGTAACACTCGGCTGCCATGAAGGAGTTCTCGGCCCGCTTCGGCTTCTCCTTGGGGTCGGTCTTGGTGTAGGCCTTCTTGTAGAGTGCCGCGGCGGCATGGTATTCGCCCAGCGCATAGCTCGCTTCGGCTTTGCGCACGATGCTCTCCACACCGCAGCCGGTGAGCAGCAGGCAGCAGACGAGGGCGAGCGATATGTGGAGGCGCGATTTCATACCTATATTAAACTCCCGAATGCCGCTTTTATTGTATCAGGTATCAAATAAACACGTGTGCTTTTTATCGAATGGAACTTTTTTACTACCTTTGCAAGTTCTTTGGAATGAAAGAAAAAATTAAGAATAAATAAGATACATAAGCTATGTTGACAGCAAAAGAAATCAGAGAATCATTCAAGAGTTTCTTCGAGACGAAGGGCCACCAGATTGTACCCTCGGCTCCTATGGTGGTCAAGGACGACCCCACACTGATGTTTACCAATGCCGGTATGAACCAGTTCAAGGACATCATCCTGGGCAATGCCGCAGCTAAATACAAGCGTGTGGCCGACTCGCAGAAGTGCCTCCGCGTGAGCGGCAAGCACAACGACCTCGAGGAGGTGGGCCACGATACCTATCACCACACCATGTTTGAGATGTTGGGCAACTGGTCGTTTGGCGACTACTTCAAGCAGGAGGCCATCGACTGGGCATGGGAGTACCTCGTGGATGTGCTCAAGCTCGACCCCAAGAACCTCTACGCCACCGTCTTCGAGGGCAGCAAGGAGGAGGGCCTGAGCCGCGACGATGAGGCAGCAGCCATCTGGGAGCGCCACCTGCCCAAGGACCACATCATCAACGGCAACAAGAAGGACAACTTCTGGGAGATGGGCGACACAGGTCCCTGCGGTCCCTGCTCAGAGATCCACATCGACCTCCGCTCCGAGGAGGAGAAGGCTGCCGTGCCCGGTGTGCAGCTCGTCAACCACGACCACCCTCAAGTAATCGAGATATGGAACCTCGTGTTCATGCAATACAACCGCAAGGCCGACGGTAGCCTCGAAGGGCTCCCCGCCAAGGTTATCGACACCGGTATGGGCTTCGAGCGCCTCTGCATGGCGCTGCAGGGCAAGACGTCAAACTACGACACCGACGTGTTCCAGCCCATCATCAAGGTCATCGCAGCCATGTCCGGCAAGGTATATGGCGACGATGCCAAGAACGATGTTGCCATGCGCGTCATCGCCGACCACATCCGCACCATCGCCTTCTCCATCACCGACGGCCAGCTCCCCTCCAATGCCAAGGCCGGCTACGTCATCCGCCGCATCCTGCGCCGTGCCGTACGCTATGCCTACACCTTCCTCGGGCAGAAGCAAGCCTTCATGTACCGCCTGCTCCCCGTACTCATCGAGAGCATGGGCGACGCCTACCCCGAGCTCAAGGCACAGCAGACCCTCATCGAGAAGGTCATCAAGGAGGAGGAAGAGTCGTTCCTCCGCACATTGGAGACAGGTATCCGCCTGCTCGACAAGGTTATTGCCGATGCCCGCACCGCCGGCAAGCAGGAGATCAGCGGTGTAGATGCCTTCACCCTGTACGATACCTACGGCTTCCCGCTCGACCTCACCGAGCTCATCCTCCGCGAGAACGGCATGACCGTGTGCCTCGCCGAGTTCACCGCCGAGATGGACAAGCAGAAGGCCCGTGCCCGTAACGCCGCTGCCGTCGACCTGGGCGACTGGGTAGTGCTCACCGAGGGCGAGAGCGAGTTTGTAGGCTACGACTTCACCGAGCACGATGCCCGCATCCTGCGCTACCGTAAGGTGACACAGAAGAAGCAGGAGCTCTATCAG
>JAFWXS010000026.1 GCA_017517925.1 Bacteroidaceae bacterium
AGGTAGATCTTCATGGCGCCGTCGGCGGTAGAGCCCATCTCGGTAGAGAACATGAGGTTGAACTGGCGCACCTCGGTCCAGTTGCGTGTGCCCGAGATAGGACATACGATCTCCTCGTCGATGATAATCTGGCGCAGCTCGTTCAGGTCGTTGGCATTGAGTGCAGCAGAGAAGCGCTCGTGCAGTGCGTCGCGCTTGGCCTGGATGTCGAGCACGCGGCCATTGGTGGCGCGGAACTGAGCCTCGTCGAAAGCCTCGCCAAAGCGCTTGGCAGCCTTGGCTACCTCCTTGGCAATCTTCTCGTCGTACTTGGCCAGTTGGTCCTCGATGAGCACGTCGGCGCGGTAGCGCTTCTTGGAATCCTTGTTGTCGATGAGGGGGTCGTTGAATGCATCCACGTGGCCCGAAGCCTTCCAGATGGTGGGGTGCATGAAGATGGCCGAGTCGATACCCACGATGTTGTCGTGGAGCAGTACCATAGACTGCCACCAGTATTGCTTGATATTGTTTTTCAGTTCCACACCCATCTGACCGTAGTCATACACGGCGCCCAGTCCGTCATAGATTTCCGATGAGGGGAACACGAAGCCATATTCCTTACAGTGCGATACGATTTTCTTGAAAGTTTCTTCTTGTTGTGCCATAATTATCTGTCGTTTATTTTCAGTTTTACCTATTGGATGACAAAGGTACGAAAAATTAAAGGAACATACCGCACCATGCGTCAAATTTCTTCAGTCCCTCCGTGCCGAACTTCTCCAAGCTGCGTCGTGCCTGCTCTACGGTCTTTTCGGTGTCGAGCCGTGTCTTGGAGAAGAACTTGTCGGCAAAGCAGATAATCTGCTCTTCGATACTGACGGGCTGCATATCCCGATGGGGCAGAGGAAGTCCCTGCTCAATAATCTGTTGCAATGTAAGTCCCGTCCCCGTGTGTCTTTCGCATACCAAGGCATGGCGCTCCATCCCTTGGCTGCGCAGCATCTCTGCACCGAGGATGCCATGGCAGATATATGGTTCCGTACCATGGCATGATATCGCAGGTGCGTTGACTTTTATGATGCCGATGTCGTGTAGTAGTGATGCCTCTTCGATGAATCGTTCATCTGCAAGTAGCTCTGGGTGTCGATGAGCTATTTCCAAAGCTTTATCTGCTACCGCTCGACTATGCACAAGCAGTATTTCTTTCTGCTTCTCATTAGTGCAGAACTTATTGATGAGGTCAAGCGGATTCATTGTTCTTTATTTGACTACTACCATAGCTGTGGCATTGGTGGTGCGTACTATGTATACACCCGAAAGTTGGGGCTGATTTGGATTAAGTTTAACTCCTAACGTGTTGTACACCTCAAATTTTGAATGACCATCTACATAGATTACATTGTTAACGACGTAGGGGCTGAGAGCAATCTGGTCTGCTTTCTCCATGTCGATATTCGCTGGGTCAGAGGTGTTTTCGTCACTTATGTAGAGCACAACCCAGCCTAAATCGTCTTTCATGGATGTCGCGTTGAGTTTTGTACCATCAGAAGCTGTTTTGCGATTGGGGTCGGTGACACGCTTTAAACGAGCACCTACCGTATACTTCACTCCATTCTTCTCTGCTGTGAGGCTCCGACTTTGTCTGCGTATGATAGTAGCGGCATCATAGTTTTTTGTTTGTAGTTGTGTGAAGATGTAGGGTGAGGTCATGTATAATGTGTCAGCACCAACCATGAAGTAGGTAGCGCGATTGGCTGTTCCGTACATGGCATTCTTGTTGCATCCGGCAGCAATTATCAGACCCTGTTCCTCATCGGCAACGCCAATACCAGGGGTGATTGCCATATATTTGACGTTGTAGCTTGAAGAACTTGTCTCGGCTCCCTCTTCTACCATAATTTGGCATTTGAATCCGGTATTCGTGATGTCTCGCACCTTTGTCACCATTGGAGCTTTGATAATGGAGGGCTTGTAAATCTCGGTGAGTACTATAGGAACGACACCTTCGGGAAATGGTGTCGTGAATGTTATTTCTTGCTCTTTGGACATCCTGACTTTAGCGGTGCCGACCTCACATGCCAACTGACCAAATTGGTGGTTGCCTTCTGGAATAGACATGAAGGGAATCATCTCTGGTTCTGCCATTTTTTCTGACGCTGAGGAAATCCACGGATTAGGCGTATAAGTGAATCCATTCTCGGTTGCTAATGTGACAAGATTTGTCAAGTTGAGATTGGAGTTATTGATTGTCGCTGTACCCATGAATATCGCAGGATTCTCTTCAAAGGATTCATTGTAGCCTATTTTTATCTCATCAAGTCCAACCATTATGATTTCTCCATAATGGATGATGCTACTGCTCAAAATGGATGAGCGCGATGCCTTGAACGATGGTGAAACCAACATCCTATTTTCAGCCGTGACATTTATGACGCGGTATTCATAGATTCCGGCAGATGTCAAGGTGTCTTGAAATGTGTATGTAATTTTCTTGCCATTTTGGTCGGAGGGCATAATGCTCTTGATGGTGACGAATCCTTCCTCGTCGTCTGACATGCGCTGTATCTGTATTTCGTTGAGCATGTCGCCGTTAGTGTCTTCCCAAGAAAGTTTGTAGATGCCTGCTCTCTGATCGGCCCAGTCGCCAGTCACGTTGGTGGGAGCGGAATATACGACATTGGGTATTTTTTCATACTCCTTGCGGTAGGCCATGCCCGACTGCATTGTCTGGAAGTACTTGCCTGTAAGCGAAAGTTCACTTTCACCACGGAGAAGTTTAGAACAATCGGCTTCACTATTCCAATAGGCATAACGCTCTACGTGAGGGGATTCGTTGAGGGATGCAAAGATTCCCTTCATGGCATCGAGGTTCTTCTGTTGGTTGGCCTCAGAGAACGTACGGTCAGTAGCAAATATTCCGTTGTTGTTCCATGAGGCTCCCCATACAAACTCGGAAATCCAAATGGGACGTTTCCCATATCTGTTATAATAATTCTCCATATTTCCTTTGTCAAATCCGACAGACCAATAGCAGTGCAGGTCAAGGATGTCACAACGCCAACCTCGTCTGTCAACTTCGGCAATGAACTCGTCCAAATGCGCCCAACTGCCATCGTGTGATGACTCTGAGCAGAGACGTAAGCCCGTGCGCATCAACTCTTGCCATTGGTCGAGGATGGTTTCTACATCTTGTGGACGATCATCGGCACTATTACCCGGCTCATTATTGGTCTTCATGTGGCAGGCGTATGTTGCACTACCGCAAGCCGAAGCCGAAGGCCAGGCTACATAAATTTGGTGAGGTATGCACTCACGGTCGGGCAAGTGGCTGAATCCTGCTGCCCAGTCATAACACCAACTGGTGCCCAAAAGGCTGTTAGCGCTCTCGCGAGTATCAGAGGCCAATCCCTTCTTCTCTGCATCGTACCATTGGAATACGCGATATGACGAGATGCGAGCGTCCAAGTGGGTGGGTAGTTCGGCAAACTCGAGGTCTTCCTTGTCGGCAATGAAGCATCGACTGTAACCCCATCCGCCCTTTCCAGTGGCAAAGGTCACCATGTAGCCGCGCTTTAGTTTGAAACTGCGGATCTGGTTGTTCAGCTTCTCCTCGGTGAGTGTGTTCATGAAGCCGCCCGAATGCTCCAAACCGAAGTCATTGACTGCCGTGCCGCCGAAGTTAGGCTCTGAGTATACGGTGAGGGGTTTGAAGTCCTTGCTGTAGGGCATGATGATGGCACCGTGGGCATACATCTTCACCTGGCAGTTCTGACCATTTACGGCCTGTGCTCCATTGATAAATACACGGCTTCTCAAATGGTTACTGATGACTGCGCTGGGTCGTATGTTCTGGATGATGAGCACTGCATGCTCGGTGTTGGTAATGTTCACCTTACCACTTCCTGTAAAAGGAGTGGTGCCGGTGATTATGTAGTCGACATCGGTGCTCAGTGTTACCTCAGTGCTTACTTGGGTTACTTTGGTAATGGTATTTGCAGCATTTGTTGTCAGGCCGAAGGATAGCAGCAGTACACATGCTAATTGCTTGAGTTTCATAGTTCTGTTTATTGGTTATTTTATTGGACGTATCACAAAGGTGTATTCGTAGTCGCCATAAGGCATCTGGTATTCGCGGCGAGGCCATGCACCCCATGAGTTGACGCAACCGATACCGAACTGCTGCTTGTCGATGCTTACAACAGTGAAGTCGCGCGGAGTGAGGTCACCGGAGTGACGCTGGTCTTTGTCCCAGCCGTCATCAAGGTCGCTCTGCAAGTAGTTGAGAGAGGTAGCGTTCAGTGCCTCGGTGCCGTAGAACTCGAGACCCTTGCCTGCATTGTCGAGCACACGCCAGTAGCGCACGCCAGTTTTGTTGCCCGACTCCTGCGGACGGATGTAAGGGAAGTACTGGTCGGCAACCTTCTGGCTGTACACCTCGATGGTCTGGTCAAGGTTACGGTCGATGTAGTTCTCGCCGGGGCCCTCACCGTAGTAAACGATGTTGCTGTATGCCTCGGGCATCACCATCTGCATACCGAAGCGGAAGAGCTGGGGCTTACCCTCCTTGTTCTCGCCAGCCTTGAGGCTCTGGTTCACCACAAGCTGTCCGTCAGCGGTAAGGGTATACTTCATGAGGAGTGTAGCCTCGAGCCTGGGCAGCTCATACTCGGCAGTCACTACCATGTTATTGCCCTCCTGAGTCCACTTGAATGAGTCGTGCTTCATACTCAAATTGGGTTCCTTCCAATCAGCGAAACGCCACTGCAAACCTGCTCCGAAATCATTGTCGGTCGGTGCACGCCAGAAATTGGGTTTCAGGGCATAGCCCTTTCCCATCATGGGGGTATCATCAACATCGATGTATTCAATCCATCCATTTTTGCGGTTCCATGTCACGGTGAGGTCGCCACCCTTGAGGATGAGGCATGCCACATGTACGTCCTCGCTTACGGGAGCGCCCTCGGCAGTTACGATAGACTCCACAGTAGGATAGGCATACTCGGTGAGCTGGAACTGCTCGTGAGCCACCATGAAGTCCTTGGCGAGCAGGGGCTGAGCCTCCTTGAGGTGGAACTCCACGTTGAGGAAGTACTCCTTGCCGTTCACGGCAGGGTGCTTGAAGCCCTTGAGGGTAACCACCTTCTTGCCCTGAGCAGACACAGCAAGCTTGTCGACCTGGCCGTTAGCCACAGCCTTACCCTCTTCGAGGAGGGTCCATGTGAGGTAGTAATTGGAGAGGTCGGTGAAGAAATGCTCGTTGAATACCTCTATCTGGCCTTTACTGAGGTTCTTGGCGGTAGCCCAGATGTCCTGATAGTTGTAACGAACCTCGTAGGCATGGGGATTGTAGCGGCGGTCGGGAGCGATGATACCGTTACAGTTGAAGTTGTTGTCTGATGCGGGGTAGCGGCCATAGTCGCCACCGTAGGTAAAGATCTCCTTACCCTCCTTGTTCTTGTCGCGGAGGCCCTGGTCCACGAAGTCCCAGATGAAGCCACCCTGCAGGGCAGGATACTGGCGGATGAGGTCCCAGTACTCCTTCAAGCCACCGATAGAGTTACCCATAGCGTGGGCATACTCGCACTGGATGAGGGGTTTGTCGGGGTTCTTGCCGTAACGCTCCATGTAGTTGTAGTCGGCATACATGGGGCAACGGATATCGCTGTTGCGGGCGTTGCAAGCCTGCTCATACTGTGTGGGACGGCTGTTGTCGTAAGCCTTGATCCAGTCGTAGGCAGCCTCGAAGTTGGGACCGTTACCGGCCTCGTTACCCAAGCTCCAGAAGATGATGGAGGGGTGGTTCTTGAAGGTCATCACGTTGCTGATGTTACGCTCCAGATGAGCCTTGGCAAACGCGGGATTCTTGGCCAATGTACGGTCACCGTAGCCCATACCGTGGCTCTCGATGTTGGCCTCAGCCACTACGTAGATACCATACTCGTCGCACAGCTCATACCAGCGGGGATCGTCGGGATAGTGGCAGGTGCGCACAGCATTGATGTTGAGTTCCTTCATAATCTTGATATCCTGAATCATGCGCTCTACCGATACCACATAACCGAAGTCGGGGTCCAGTTCGTGACGGTTGGCGCCCTTGAAGAGTACGGGTTTGCCATTCACGAGCACCTGGAAGTTCTTGAGCTCAACCTTGCGGAAGCCCACCTTCTGGCTGATAGCCTCGATTACCTGATCGCCATCGACGAGCTCAACGAAGAGAGTGTAGAGGTAGGGATTCTCGGCAGACCACTTGGCGGGATTGCTCACAGCCATTACGGTCTCGGCCTTGCCCTCACCGTTGATAGCTGTAGTAGCGCTCTTCACCACCTTGCCAGTAGCATCCTTCAAGGTGTAGCGGAGGCTCTTGCCTGCAGCATTGTCGGCAGTAGCAGAGATCTTCAGTGTACCGTTCTTGTAGTTCTTGTCCAGGTCGGGGAGGATGAAGAGATCATCTACACGTACCTGAGGACGGGCATACATATATACCTCACGGGCGATACCGGTGAAGCGCCAGAAGTCCTGGTCCTCGAGGTATGAGCCGTCGCACCAGCGCATTACCTGCATAGCAACGAGGTTCTCCTTGCCAGGCACGAGGTAGGGAGTGATGTCAAACTCAGCGGCCATCTTGGCGTCCTCGCTGTAGCCTACATACTTACCGTTGACCCATACCATGAGGTTCGATGTAGCCGAACCTACGTGGAGATATACCTGCTGACCCTTCCAGTCGGCAGGGATCATGAATGACTTACGGTACGAACCGGTGTAGTTGTTGCGCTCCTCGATGTAGGGAGGATTAGGCTCAAACTGAAGGTTCCAGGGATAGCCGGCGTTGCGGTAGATACGGTCGCCATAGCCAAGAATCTCGAAGAGTCCGGGCACGGGGAAGTTGTCCCACTTAGAGTCATCGTAACCCACGGCAAAGAAGCCAGCGGGAGCCTCGTTGTGATTCTTCACGAAATTGAATTTCCACTCGCCCGCCAGGTCAAGGTAGCGGGCACTCTTGCTCTTGTCGTTCTGGGCGGCAAGGTCAGTGTTCTCATAGGCGAAGTAGGCGGCGCGTGCCTCCTTGCGGTTCTCCTGATTCACCTCAGGGTCGAGCCACATCTTCGGTTTCTGTGCGCTCACGCTCATGGCAATGGCGAGCGCACCCAAGAAAAGCATGTTTTTCTTCATAAATGTTAGTTAATATGGATTGATTTATAGTGATTTTTCTTAATCAAGGCAAAGATAAAACAAAATTATTAATCACGCAACACACACGTGCGAAATTCAACAAAATAAATAGCGCAAGCGCACGCATCGAACGCGCGCGTATTGGCGAAAGTTCATAAATGGGTTGGCATTGGCAAGGCATCTTAAGGCAAAGCCTTATAATGGCGCAGCGTAGCGCCGACAATCATCCGCACTACGAACAACGTCCCAACGCACAACAGGGAAAACGCATTATAATTTCTTCCAATTAAAATACCAGTTTATATCCTCTATTTGACATGATTATCTCACGCGAATCTCGCAAATC
>JAFWXS010000027.1 GCA_017517925.1 Bacteroidaceae bacterium
GCTGAAAGCATCTAAGTGCGAAGCCGGCCACAAGATTAGATTTCCCTTGAGGGTCGTCGTAGACTACGACGTCGATAGGCTGCAGGTGTAAAGATGGCGACATCAAAGCCGAGCAGTACTAATTGCCCGAGACTTCTGGTATGGTGGGTATACTGATGTGTTGTATGCACTGCTGTTTGTTTTGTTTGTCTGTATGTTTCATATAGTCATAAATGACATATAAAGGCATTCAGGTGGTTATAGTGTCGGGGTTCCACCTCTTCCCATTCCGAACAGAGAAGTTAAGCCCGACCGCGCCGATGGTACTGCGTTTGTGGGAGAGTAGGTAGCCGCCGTTTTCAGGAGAGAGGAGTTGTCCAAACAGGATGACTCCTCTCTTTGTTTGTTTATACTCCTCTCTCTTTTGTATATAGTGCAGGGGCGCTTTTGGCCTTGCGGACAGCGAATTTCGTTTCATGTGTACTATAAAAGTGAAGCATTTGAGATTCAAACTGCTTAGTAGACTGGGGGTATCTATAGAAATAGAAGTCGTCAGAAAACATTCTTTTGCCATGATTCTTGCGTTATAATCAGATCGATAGCCGGCGATGGTGTGCCTATTTACCCCTTGTTCAATCTCCATGACGGTCGGACAAGAACGTTGCTGCTGAACATAAGAAAATGCAGGAAGTGGGAGTGGGTAAAGTTTTTTCGCACTGCTGTGCTGTTTATTTGATTGCTTTTTTGTAACTTCGCAGTCATGTATCGAATAGAACGCAATAACAGACAACAATAAAACTCAGAATAATGATGAAACAACCGGATTTGGATTGGTCGAACCTCTCGTTCGGCTACATGAAAACCGACTACAACGTGCGCTGCTACTACCGCGATGGTGAGTGGGGCGACGTGGAGGTGTCGGACAGCGAGAATATCACGCTGCACATGGCAGCAACGTGTCTGCACTACGGGCAGGAGGCATTCGAGGGCTTGAAGGCTTTCCGCGGTAAGGACGGCAAGGTGCGCATCTTCCGCCTCGAAGCCAATGCCGAGCGCCTGCAGAGCACTTGTGACGGTATCTTGATGCCTCAACTCCCCACCGAGAAGTTCCGCGAGATGGTGACCAAGGTGGTAAAGATGAACGAGCGCTTCGTGCCTCCCTACGAGAGCGGTGCATCGCTCTACATTCGACCGCTGCTCATCGGCACCGGAGCGCAGGTGGGCGTGCATCCTGCCGACGAGTACCTGTTCATGATCTTCGTGATGCCCGTAGGCCCCTACTTCAAGGGCGGCTTTGCCACAAACCCCTACGTGGTGATACGCCAGTACGACCGCTCGGCACCGCTCGGCACAGGTATCTATAAGGTGGGCGGCAACTATGCCGCATCGATGAAGGCCAACAAGCTGGCTCATGATCTGGGCTACTCGTGCGAGTTTTACCTCGATGCCAAGGAGAAGAAGTACATCGACGAGTGTGGCGCGGCCAACTTCTTCGGCATCAAGGACAATACCTATGTGACACCCAAGTCTACCTCCATACTGCCCTCTATCACCAACAAGAGCCTCATGCAGCTGGCCGAGGATATGGGCTTGAAGGTAGAGCGCCGTCAGATACCCATCGAGGAACTCGATACTTTCGAGGAGGCAGGCGCATGTGGTACGGCAGCCGTAATCTCACCCATCGAACGCATCGACGACCTGGAGGAGAAACGCTCATACGTCATCGCCAAAGACGGCAAGCCCGGCCCCATCTGCCGTAAGCTCTACGACACGCTTCGCGGCATACAGTATGGCGACATCGAGGACCGCTACGGCTGGGTGACGATAGTGGAATAAGAGAAGAGGCCGTGTCATCCCCTCATCGTCCGTGGCATCCAGCCATCGTTCGTGTCATCCTGACAGAGCGAAGCGACGGAAGGATCTCGCAAAGTGCATTGGAGAATGTTTCTATAGTCCCAGCGCGAGATTCTTCACTTCGTTCAGAATGACACGAAAGCGCGGCGAAGGGAAAGGTTATGACACGACAAATGATACAAACCATAACACGATAAAACATGAAAAGAGTTTTTTCAGCGATTGTACTCATGCTGTTTGTAAGTGCAGGCTTTGCACAGGATAAGGTCGTGAAGGCCGAGATTTACGGTTTCATCCGTAACTACTTTACCTACGACTCGCGCAACTGTGTGCAATCCAATGAGGGCTTGTTCAATATGCTGCCCAATGACATCAAGCCCGGCGCTACTCCCGGTGAAGACTTGAACGCCATCCCCTCGGTGCGCTTCCTTTCCATGACCACACGCTTTGGTCTCAATGTCAGCGGTCCCGAGATTTGGGGTGCCAAGTCTACGGCCAAGATTGAGTCGGACTTCTGTGGCGCTTCGTCGGGTACGGCATTCAATCTCCGTATCCGTCAGGCATACGCCAAGTTGGCTTGGGAGAAATCGGACCTGCTCGTGGGTCAGGCATGGCATCCCATGTCGGGCGACCTGATGCCTGAGGTGTTCAGCCTCGCTACAGGTGCTCCGTTCAACCCCTTCAACCGCTCGCCGCAGGTGCGCTATAACTATTCTCCCATCAAGGCTCTGACCTTCACCGCTTCGGCACTCTACCAGTACCAGTATGGCTCGGTAGGTCTCGATGGCAAGACCTCGAACACCTATTCGCGCAATGCCCTCGTACCTGAACTCTTCGTGGGTATGACCGCTAAGGGTAAGCATCTTTCGGGAGGATTTGGCGTAAATGGGTCTACTATCGCTCCTCGTATAGTAGCTAATGACAAGCGTGTCAATGAACGTCTGACCAGCTATTCGGCTATGGTGTTTGGTTCACTTAAGGTAGATGAACTCTCGGTACGTGCTAAGGCTACGTACGGGCAGAATACTTCGCATATGCAGCAGCCTACAGGCTTCGGTATCGTATCAGTTTCTGAGAATGGTATTAACACCTACGAGTCTATGCAACTTGGCTCAGCGTGGATTACCATGATGTATGGAAAGAAACTTCGCTATGGTTTCTTTGCTGGATGGCTCCAAAACTTCGGTTCTGCAGACAAGAATTTTGTGAGTGCTCCCATAGTGCGCAATAATACAGGTCTGGACCAAGCCTATCGTTTCTCGCCCATCGTGACCTATAAAGAAAAGAATATGACAATTGGCCTTGAGTATGAGCATACAGCTGCTGCTTATGGAACCTACCAACCCAACGGTACGGTGACCGATACTCATTGGGTGGCCAATAACCGTGTGTGTGTAATGGTTAAATATGATTTTTAATAGGGAAGTGTCATGCTGAGCGTAGCGAAGCATCTCGCAAAAGACAGAGGCAAATTCCTGCGCGAGCTCCTTCGTTTTACTCAGGATGACAAGCACCAACAGCTTAATTTGTAACCTGTGAATTCTCAAATCATTGAGTGCGTGCCCAACTTCAGTGAGGGACGCAACATCGAAACCATCAACGCCATCGCCGAAGCTATACGCTCGGTCGATGGCGTTCGGGTATTGCATATCGACCGTGGCGAGGCGGCCAACCGCACGGTAATCACCTTCGTGGGGCCTGCGCTCGACATGGCGGAGGCGGCCTTTCGTGGTGTGAAGCGTGCGGGCGAGCTCATCGACATGCGCCAGCATCAGGGTGAACACCCCCGTATTGGTGCTACCGATGTGTTACCCCTCATCCCGTTAAAGAACATTACGTTGGAGGAATGTGCCGAACTGGCACGCGGCTTAGCTGAACGTATATATAAGGAATTAGGTATTCCTACCTATTGCTACGAGGCAGCAGCCTTCTGTCCCGAGCACGTGAACCTTGCCGATTGCCGCCGTGGTGAGTACGAGGGGTTGGAGGAGAAGATGCTCGATGCCGTGATGCGCCCCGACTTTGGTCACGAGTATACCGGGCAGGTGGCTCGCTCGGGCGCTTCGGTGGTGGGGGCACGCAACTTCCTCATCGCCGTGAACTTCAACCTCAACACCTCGTCCCGTGAGATGGCCTCGGCTATTGCCGCCCGTGTGAGAGCCAGCGGAGAGGTGTGCCGTGATGCCGACGGTAACATATTGCGAGACGAAGAGGGTAGGGCAGTGCGCCGCCCCGGCTTGCTCCGTGGATGCAAGGCTATAGGCTGGTATATCGAGGAGTATGGCTGTGCTCAGGTGTCGATGAACATCAATGATGTGCGGCTCTGCCCCATCCATACAGCCTACGAGACGGTGTGTGCCGTGGCCCGCGAGTTGGGTGCGGAGGTGACGGGTACGGAGCTCATAGGGCTCATCCCCGAGGATTGTATGGTAGAGGCTGGGCGGTACTTTGCCGCCAAGCAAGGGTTGTCGGGGCAGTCGGCCAGCGAACTCATAGAATTGGCCGTTAAGACTATGCGTATGGATGATTTGTGTCCCTTCGACACGAATCATAAAGTATTGCGCATCGATTAGCGTAAAAAATAGCAAAATGTATAGGCAGCAAAGGAAAAATGTATAAATTTGCAAGCTAAAATGTGATAAGACCAGAATAAAGCAACAATAGGTATTATGATTTGGAATCCCAACAAGGAATGTATGAGCCGCGACGAGATGCATGCGTTGCAGAGCAAGCGGCTACAGAAGTTGGTGACGTATGTGTATCACAACGTACCCTTCTATCGCAACAAGATGCAGGCGATGGACATCTCGCCCGATGATATACGCAGTATTGACGACATCGTGAAGCTCCCCTTCACCACCAAGCAGGACTTGCGTGACAATTACCCCTACGGCTTGCAGGCTGCACCTGCGTCGGAGATTGTGCGTGTGCACGCTTCGTCGGGTACTACGGGCAACCCCACCATTGTAGGTTACACACGCAAGGACTTGTCTGTGTGGTCCGAGGTGATGGCACGATGCCTCACGGCCTTTGGTGTAACGCGCGAAGATACCTTCTCGGTAGCCTATGGCTATGGCCTCTTTACGGGTGGTCTCGGTGCTCACTATGGCGTGGAGAACCTGGGTGCTACGGTGATACCCACCTCAACGGGAAATACCGAGAAGCACATCCGCCTTATCCGCGACCTGAAGATTAGCGGTATCGCTTGTACACCCTCATATGCCCTTTACTTGGCCGAGACGTTGGAGAAGATGGGGCTCTCTAAGGAGGACATCGGCTTGCGCATCGGAGCCTTCGGTGCCGAGCCCTGGACGGAGAATATGCGCAAGGAGATAGAGGAGCGCCTCGGCTTGAAGGGCTTCAATATCTACGGACTGAGCGAGATTATGGGACCCGGTGTGTCTTATGAGTGCCAGGAGCAGAACGGCTCGCATATCAACGAAGACCACTTCTACCCCGAAATCATCAATCCCGACACACTGGAGCAGTTACCCCGTGGCACACAGGGCGAACTGGTATTCACTACGCTCACCAAGGAGGGTATGCCGCTCTTGCGCTACCGTACCAAGGACCTCTGTACCTTGATGGAGGGCGAGTGTGCTTGCGGACGCACCTCGGTGCGCATGGGACGCATCATGGGTCGCAGCGACGACATGCTCATCATACGCGGCATCAACGTGTTCCCCTCACAGGTGGAGAGCGTGATACTCGAGATGCCCGAGTTCGAGCCCCAATATATGCTCGTGGTGGACCGTGCAGGCAACCTCGACACACTGCAGGTGCAGGTGGAGGTGCGCCGAGACTTCTTCAGCGACGATATAGGCAGTATGCTGGCCATGAAGAAGCGTCTGGCCGACAAGCTCAAGAGCGTGCTCTCTATCAGTGCCGATGTGAAGCTTATGGAGCCGGGCAGCATTGAGCGTAGCCAGGGCAAGGGCAAGCATGTGATAGACAACCGTAAATTGAAATAACGCTTAACGAAATATAAGTTATGACTATCAAGCAAGTATCGGTCTTCCTCGAAAACAAGACGGGAAGAATCAATGAGGTGACGAAGACCTTGAGCCAGCACGGGATCAATATGCAGGCCTTCAGTATGGCCGAGACACCGGACTTCGGTATCCTGCGTCTCATCGTGTCGGATGTGGACAAAGCCGTGGAGATATTGCGCAGTGCCGACTTCGCCGTGATGCTCACCGATGTGATACTCCTGCACTGCCCCAACAAGGCGGGTGCGCTGGGCGAGATATTGGAGCAACTGGCCGTCGCCGATGTGGCTATCGAGTATATGTATGCCTTTGCCGAGGGCGATATGGCCAACATCGTGGTGCGCCCCACCGACATTGCGCGTTGCGAGCAAGCGCTTGTAGGGTTAGAGGCGTAAGGCTTACGTGAACGGTAATAAATAGGAGAACTCCCCCTCGGGAGTCCTCCTATTTATTATGCATTTGTACATTTATTCTTCTTTGTCAGAGCAGGGCAGCCACACCTTCATGTCGCCCCGTCCGCGGTGTGCCCAGGTGTAGTAGGGGGTGAGGGTGAGATGCACCTTCTCGTATTGTGGCTCTCCCTTGGCGTCGGGTATTGTTACCTGCGCCTCGGTAGAGAGCGTGGTGATGTGCTGCGTGCTCCATGTGGTGAGCTGGCTCTTGCGCTCTTCGGGGATGAAGGTGCTGAGGTCGCGCTCGCCGAGGGTGAACTTCGCTTCGGGGTTGATGACCACGTTCTTGATGTCGAAGTCATTGTCGGCCCACTCGGCACAGTACACGAGAGGTCCTCGCTCGATGGCCACCAAGCCGCGGTCGGCCTCTACGTTCTCGTGAGCCAATACGACGCGGGGGCGCATCTTGAAGAAGACTGTCACCTCATCGCCCTTCTTCCACTTGCGGGTGATGTTGAGGTAGCCGTCGGGGGTGAAGTAGGCATTTGTTCTCCCATTCTGAGAGGTCTCATTAAAGGTTTCTTTGAAGGTCTTCTTGTCGTCGATTATGTTCTTGGGACCTTCTTTAAAGAAGGTGTACTTCAGATGTCCCTCCTTGGGGTTTTCGAATTTGAAGCCATATTCCAGTCGCCAATTCTTCGTGTAGCTATACAGGTCGCTGGGCACAGGAGTGCCTTCCACCCAACCGGGGATGCGCACCTTGAGGGTGAACTCTTCGCATCGGTTCTCATCGATCTTGATGCGTATGCTATCGCCGTAGGGATAGTCGGTAGTCTGCGTGATGCTGACCTTCTTGCCGTCTACATTGAGTGTGGCGGAGTTGCTGAGGAAGAGGTTGACATATACGTCGCGGTCCTTCACGGCATACACATACCCCGGCAGCGAGGGGATGAAACGGCAGATGTTGCTCGGGCAGCAGGCACAACCGAACCACGCCTGGCGCTGGTGCTGACCTGCCGACTCCAGGGGATTGGGGTAGAAGAATTTGCCGCCGTCGAGGCTCACACCGCTGAGTAGTCCGTTGTAAAGGGTGCGCTCCAGTACATCGTAGTACTTTGACTCGCCATGCAGCAGGAAGAGGCGATGGTTCACATACACGTTGCCGATGGCTGCGCAGGTCTCGCAGTAGGCGCTCATGTTGGGCAGGTAGTAGTTGGGGCCGAAGGCTTCTCCATGGTTTGTGGCGCCTATGCCTCCCGTGATGTAGAGTTTCTTGCTGACGATATTTTCCCAGATGGCGTCGATGGCTTTGATGTAGGCCGAGTCACCCGTGAGGGCTGCCACATCGGCCATGCCGGCATACATGTAGGCTGCACGGACGGCATGGCCTACTGCCTCGTCCTGCTCCACCACAGGTTTGTGGCTCTGTGAATACTCCGTCTTGAACGAGGTCTTGCCGCGATAGTCGAGGAAGAACTTCGCCTGGTCGAGATACTTGCGCTCGCCCGTGACGAGGTAGAGCTTGCACAGTGCCATCTCGGCAATCTGATGTCCCGGTACCAAACAAGCCTGTCCGGGCTGGTCGCCCACCTCGCGGATGATGCAGTCGGCATAACGTGTGGCGATGTCGAGGAAGGTGCGCTCGCCCGTGGCCTGATAGTGTGCTACGGCACTCTCGGCCATGTGTCCCAGGTTGTAGAACTCGTGGCTGAGGTCCTCCACCTTGCTCCAACGTGTGGGGCCTGCCCAGTGGTGGGGCTCCTCGGGGTTTTGGGTGCGTGCGGTGTAGAGATACCCGTCGGGCTCCTGTGCCGAGGCGATGACGGCGAGCACGCTGTCGATATACAGCTTCAGTCTCTCGTCGGGATAGGTCTGAAGGATATAGCTGGCCCCCTCGATGGTCTTGTAGGGGTCGGTGTCGTCGAACGAGAAGCCACGTCCGTGCACCTTGAAGACCTTCGTCGAGTCCTTCATGCGCTCCGCCGCATTGGAGAAGTTGGTGTAGCGTCCTTCGCTCTCACACTTGCTGAAGGCGAGGGGGATGGTCACCTTACGGCTGGCTTCGAGGCGCTGCCCCCAGAAGCTGTTGTTCTCTACTTTTACCGAGGTGAAGGGTACGGGAGTGATGGGGTAGCCAGCCGACGGTCCCTCATTCGGCGTACATGCTGACAGGATAAATGCAGCGGTCAATGCTCTTAGGATAACTTTCTTCATGGCTGATACTATTTTTCGTTTTGTTTGCGAAGTTAAAGACAACTCAAAACTTTACCAAACATTTAGGAGCAATAAGTGTCCCCACATAAATATTTTATGGCAGGAAGCTACATTTTCTATCAAAAAATCCTTACATTTGCCTCATAAACCGAAATATCATGAAAAGATTTCTTCTGTATGCACTGGCATGGGTAGCCGTGCAGTGCGCTATGGCTTCTACAGCAGTGGAAGATGTAACGAAAGCATTTGTAAACAACCCCTCGTTTGAAGCAGATGATGTGGCCGGACTTTCCGAGGTGACAAACAATAACGATGGACGCCGTGGATGGACATTGGCCAACCCTACAGGGTGGACGGTAAGTGGCGCCTCGGTAACGCAACTGCTCGTGAAGGCCGACTGCTATGCCGACAATAATTTCGGACTCATCACAACCATAGCCGACGGCAGCGCGGCCTACTACTTACGCATGGGTTGGAGTACGGGAACGACTACCATGACACAAACCATCAAAGCGCTACCTTCCGGCAAGTATAGCCTGGCGGTAGCGCATCGCACAGGATATCTCAACAGCGCTACCTCGTCGCTCACCATCTCGGCTGGTACCGAGGCCATCACCGAAAGTTTCGTGCAGGGAAGCACAGGCTTCTTTGCCTCAGCACCATGGAAGACTTCTGAGCTGCCCTTCACGGTGGCTACCACCGGCGACATCACGCTATCCATCAAGGTAGATTGGCGCTCGGGTGGCAGCTGCGTCATGATTGACAACATACGCCTCTATCGTATCCCTGACGACTATGTAGAGCCGGAGGAACCAACCGAGACGGAGGTGCCAAGCCCTACCGAAGGAGTCATCACGCACGATTTCGTACCCGAAGCTCAGATGAAAGATGACATTCTGCAGATGCTGGCAAACTTTGCCCTCTATATGAAGAATGACTTCCAGCCCTGCGCGGTTCCCAACAGCTTGGGCGAGGTGTGTGGCTGTTTCCGTGGAGAGAACACGATGGCCAACGACGAGCGCGGCGTACGCCCCAATGCCGACCTCTCGATGATATGTGCCTTCCTCGCGAAGTATGCCAAGGAAA
This sequence comes from Bacteroidaceae bacterium, assembly GCA_017517925.1. Lineage (GTDB taxonomy): Bacteria > Bacteroidota > Bacteroidia > Bacteroidales > Bacteroidaceae > UBA1189. Next base: position 9,515 of record JAFWXS010000027.1, read on the forward strand.
AGGTGGCATTGCCCGAGGGCGTGGCATGGAAGGATGTCGAGGATATGGCCATGCAGTCGCTCGTGTTCGCCTACTCTACCCATAAAGCCAACAAGCTGAAGACGTGCTCGGGGAATAACTATTGGGGCTCGACAAGCAAGAATGACTACACGTGGGAGTCGTCATTGTGGGCCATGTCGGTAGCCTATTCGGCCTACTTCCAGTGGGACAGGCTCAGCGATGCGCAGAAGGGCTACATCTACGCGCTCTTGAAGGCCGAGTGCAACTACGAGCTCGAGCGCTCTATCCCCACCGGATATGCCTCCGACTCGAAGGCTGAGGAGAACGGGTGGGAGGCCGATGTGCTGGCAGCCGCCTTGGGACTCTTTCCCGACGACGAACTGGCTCCGCGGTGGTTTGCCCGCCTGCGCGAGTTTGCCATCAACAGCTACTCGCACTATGCCGACGCCACAGACCGTACCGTCATCGACCCCGAGTATGACGATACCACCGTGGCCGACCTCTACCGTGGCAAGAACCTCTACGATGACTATACGCTACAGAACCATAACCTCTTCCACACCAGCTATCAGAACGTGGTGATGCAGGAACTGGGCGAGGCAGCCTTGGCGCTCAAGATGTTCCAGCTGGGTTCTACAGGCACGGAGAAGTGGAAGACCGACGCCCTGATGCACAACAACCGCGAGGTGATGGATGAGGTGCTCAACTGGCTGGCCCTTGCCGATGGCGAACTGGCCATGCCCAACGGCAACGACTGGAGCCTCTTCCTCTTCGACCAGATAACCTCGTATACGACGATGGCCTGCTTCCTGCGCGACCCCGATGCACTGATGCTCGAGAACATGGCCTACAAGTATATCAAGGCACGACAGACGACCACCACCGACGGCTCGTGGCTGCTCAATGCCGATGTGGGTGCCCGCCGCATGGGTGTGGAGGCACACCGCGTGATGATGACATGGCTCATGCATGAGATGATGCCGACGGCTGCACTCACTCCTACGGCTTGGGACGACTTCAATGCCCGCCATGCCGGGGCCAAGGTGTTTGAGACACAGAATATCGTGCGCGCTTCTACACCCGACCGCTTCACCTGCTTCTCCTGGAGCACCGGCCTGAAGAGCTACACCGGCTATATCGCGGCCAATAGCCCCGACAAGAACAAGATCATCGTGCCCTACCGCGCCAACAATACGGGTAATCTCCTCGGGTGGTACACCGTAGAGGGCAAAGGCACCAATGCTGCACCCGTGGTGAACGGGATCTACGACCTGCGCGGCAACAGCTACACCATGAATGGCGAGCTCAACACCAATGACGCGGCGCTCAATCACCGCTTCGCCCTCTACTCCACACCGGGCAATGCCGTCATCTGCCTCGACCATGTGAGGGGCAACGGTAGCGGCGCCATCACTCGCGAGCAGGGTGGCCTCCTGGCCATCAGCGTAGACCCGTTGATGAAGGAGAAAAGAACCTTGTATATGGAGGAGAAGGATGCCGCTATCACTCATCGCCAGCTCGACGGCACCGTTCTCACGACATGGCAGAGTCCGTGGGTCAATATCGACAATACACTGGGAGTGGTGTCGAAGAGTGCTTCGGCCATGGCATTCGGCGACCGTAGCTTGAATAACTCTATCCACACGGCCAAACTCTATCCATTATACTCGGCAGAAAGACGAGCGTTTGCTACCGGTCAGGTTATTGGCAACCGCCATGTCGTCTACTATAGCAATGTGGATGCTACGACAACGCAAGCGATGAGTGAAGGCCTGCAAGTGCTTCCAGTCCCCGATGGATGGAACGGAGTCATCGCCCCCGACCCCGACGGCACGCACTATCTGCTATTGGCCAACTTTGCCAGTGACCGCAAGTGTACACTCTCGGAGGTAGCCTGTCCGCTTGGAGCACCCGTATTCAGCGAGCCTACCCGGGTGACCGACGGTAAGGCTTCGGCAACATTCGTGTGCGAGACCAACCGCTCGGTGAGCGATGTGCTGCGCGTATTTCTCAAGGGCACAGGCTTCACGGCCATGCAAGATGCCGAAGACTCGTGTGCAGTGTATGTCGATGTGGAAGACAAACGTCCCGTGGAGCTTACGGTGAGCATCGTGGGCGAGGGTAGGGTCGTGTCGGGTACCTTCACGCTTCATGCCGATGCGAGAGTATCTGTCGAAGGCACAACGCTCAAGGTCGAAGAGAGTGCCATGCCCGAGGACGATACACCGGATTTTTATGAGGGTTATACCGACATCACCGCAGAGACGCTAACCAATGCCAACTTTGAAGACGACATTACCTATGGCGATGCCAGTGGCAATGTCACCTTGGGGAGCAGCGTGTATAACCCGTGCTATGTGAATGCGGTGAAGGCGAGCAATAGCACCTACCCTAACGTACTTCCGGTGAAGGGATGGACGGCCAAGTCGACCCTCACGGGAGGGTCAAACTTTGCCCGTATGTACTCCATGCCCTACAGTACTACGATGTATTGCGTGAGCCCCTCCAATGTGGGCAACTATGCCGCCCAGTGTGCCCGTCCCTTGATGGACGACACGTGCGGTGTACGATGCCTCACGGTGCTCAACTCGTGGACCTCGGGCACCAATCGCATCGTGCAGACGGCCCGACTCCCCGAAGGAGACTACCGCCTGCTCGTCGACATGCGCTACGAATGCCCCAATCAGCAATCCAATGATGGCAGCAAGGTGGTGGCATCGGGCAATACCAACACCTCGTACACAGGCATCAAGTACGGTTCCAAGACCGACTATCGCTATCCCTCGGAGAACAATGCGTGGGAGTTGATGTGCTATGATTTCAGCCTCAACCGGACAATCAACGTGGAGATCAGCCTTGGCTTCACCACCTCCGCTGCTGTGGGGGCCGCCAACAACACCTTGCTCTATATAGATAATGTGCGGCTCTTGAGCAAGGATACCAATGTGCCTGACGATATTGATATGTTGCAGGCAACTTCGTCCCTTGTTGATGTGTATTCGGTGCAGGGGTTGCGCTTGCGCACTCAAGTACCTCTTGAAGTTGCTACAGAAGGCCTTCCCAAGGGTATCTATATGGTGGGAAATCAAAAAGTGCTGGTTGGAGGAAATTGACAATCGACTACTTTCCCTTATTGATGATATAAATTCCCGACATGGCCAATAAGGTGGCGACGAGGTATTTCCAATAGAAGGGTTCTCCCAGACAGAGACAAGAGGTCACCGCCCCCACGACGGGGATGAGTGAGTTGAAGATGGCTACCTTTCCTACAGGGTTGCATGTCAGCAATTTGTTATAGAGGGCAAAGCCGAGGGCCGAGATGCTGATGAGCAGGCCCAGTATCACCAATCCGTTAAGGGTAATCTGTGGTAGTGTACCCTGCATGAGCAGGCTGGGGATGACAAGCAACAAGCCTCCGAAGAAGAGGCTGTAACCCGTACCTACGAAGACATCAACGCGGCGTGAGAGACCTCGTGTCAGAAGGCTGGCAAAGGCCGAGCAGAGAGCATTGAGGACAATCATGCCATCACCCATGAAGGTGAACTGTCCGCCACCGCCCTTACCTATATTGAGGATAAAGATACCTGTAAGGCCGATGCTGCAACCGAGAATCTTCTTTGGGGTGAGGTGGTCGCTCTTGAAGAAGATGCAGGCCAGGATAACTACCAGAAATACGCTCAATGAGTTGAGGATGGCTGCGCGTGCTCCATCGCTATGCGACAAACCTATGTAGAAGAATGAGTAGTGCAGCGTAGTGTTGAGCAGGGCAAATACTAATATATAGCCCCAATTGGCAGGTCTCGCCACGCGGAAGTTGCGCTTGGTGACGGCCGCTATGGCAAGAATGATGAATCCCGACATGGCAAAGCGTAAGCCGGCAAAGAGTATTTTGTTGCTTGTCATGGTGGGAGTGATGCCAAACTCGGCAAAGCCGAGCTTGATGAGCGGGTAGGCCCACCCCCAGGATATAGCGGCAGTAAGGGCAAAGATTGCTACCCATAAAGGACGCTGGAAGATACTCGTTTTTTGTGCTCTCATAAGTCTACGAGGTTATCCTTTATAGATGAGGAATATGCAGGGTATCTTGTCGATGGGGGGACGTTGTCCTTTCCAATCGGCAATGGTGCGCGTTACCGCATATTCACCTTCGCAAGTGAGGTTGGCTGCGATGCAGAGACGGGTCTGCGGGCGGCAGGTACGCAAGATGTCGTCAAACATCTTCAAGTTGCGGTAGGGGGTCTCGATGAAGAGTTGGGTCTGGTGCTCGGCATAGGCTCTCGACTCCAGATGCTTCAATGTCTTGGCACGCTCACTGCCATCAATGGGCAGATAGCCGTGGAAGGCAAAGCTCTGTCCGTTGAATCCCGATGCCATCACCGAAAGGATGATGCTTGATGGTCCTACGAGAGGCACAACCTTGAGTTTCTTTCGTTGTGCTATGGCTACCACATCGGCACCAGGGTCGGCCACGGCGGGGCAGCCGGCTTCAGAGATTACTCCCATGGCTTCGCCTGCTTGCAGAGGTTTGAGGTACGAAGCGATAGCCTCGGGCGAGGTGTGCTTGTTGAGTTCGTAGAAGGTGAGTTCGTCTATATTGATGTCGCGGTCAACCTTCTTCAAGAAGCGGCGTGCCGAGCGCACATCCTCGACGATGAAGTGGCGTATGGCCACAATGATGTCTCTGTTGTGCGTAGGGAGCACCTTCTCTATGGGTGTGTCGCCCAAGGTGCAGGGGATGAGGTATAGTGCGGGAGTCACTTTGGGTTATGGGTTAAAGGTTAATGCGCTTCGCGCGGTTAATCGCGACGGAGTCGCTGGGTTATAGTTATTTTAATTTTTAATTATAATCGTTTATGATGCGTGATGCACGAGGGCAGTTCTTCGGGGTAGTGTGTCACCATGATGAGTGTCTTCTCCGGGCGTGAGCACCATGCGTTGATGATGCTGCGCACCATTTCGCGACGCTCCGTGTCGAGTCCGTGTAGCGGCTCGTCGAGGATGAGCAGTTCGGGGTCTTTCACGAAGGCACGGGCCAGGAGTACCAGACGCTGCTCACCCGACGAGAGTTTCATGAACGTGCGCTCAGCCAACTCTTCAATGCCAAACACGCGCATCCACTCCTTGCAGATGCCTATTTGTTCGGGGCGCGGACGTACATACAGGCCGATGCTGTCGTACAGGCCCGATGCCACAATCTCTATCGAGGGCAGGTCTTTGAGGTAGGCGCGGTGCATTTCGGGCGACACATAACCTATGCGTCGCTTGATGTCCCAGATGCTCTCGCCCGTGCCACGACGCCGGCCAAAGAGACTGATGTCGCAAGCATACGACTGCGGATTATCGGCACAGACCATTCCGAGCAGGGCCGACTTTCCACTGCCATTGCGTCCATGAAGGGCCCATCGTTCACCACGCTGCACCTCCCAGTTGAGGTTCGCAAAGATGGTGCGTTCGCCATAGCGGAGGGTGACGTTGCGGAAGGAGATGATGGGGGAGAAGACTCCCTCTGCTCTCCGGGCATCTCCCCCTCTATGGGGAGAAAGTTCCGCGATGTCAGTAGCTCCTCCCCATAGGGGGTGAGGTTGGGAGGGGGTCTTCGCCTCCATCTCCACCACTCTTGTTACAAAGTCGGGGATGTCCTCCTCGCGTGATACCACAAGGATGAGTTGCAGGCCGCGCTCTGCGATAAGTCGTTGCAGTAGTAGGCGCAACTGTTCGCGTGTTTGTGCATCGAGTCCGATGAACGGGTTGTCCATGATGAGTACGCGTGGTTGGGTCATCAAGGCCTTTATCAGTTGCAGTCGTCGCAGCTCACCACTCGAGAGCATCACGAGGAGTTTGTCCATCAGAGTGTTGATGGCAAAGTCTGCATACAGCGATGACACAAACTCATCGCCATCCTCAGCAGGGAGTACATCCCTCACTGTCGGTGACAGTTCTACATCTTGTGAGTGCCAGCGCTGCTGGTAGTAATAGTTGGAGTCGGCATCGCCATAACTGTCGCGGAACGCCATGTAGTGGATGTTCTCGCACACCATGCGATGGTTATATTCTCCAAAGTCGTATCTGACCTCATTCATCAGTAGTGGGTAACGCCCGATGATGGTGTTCACCAACTTCGTCTTGCCGCTACCGTTAGGACCCCATATCGCCAGTTGCTCTCTCTCGTGGAGAACGAAGTTTACGGGCTCGGCCAACCGATAGTCCGGGTGACGGGCTACGCCATTGACAATCTCTATTACTTTTCTACTCACGCTATAGTTCTTAAAAATCCAATGAGAAGTAGTAGCCTACACTCACGCCCCAAGAGAATGTCTCCCAAGCCGGATTATACATCACTTGGGCTGATACCGGCAGTGAGCCACCGTGCTCAAACTCAAACTCGTGTCCTGCGCGGAGGTTGAGGTTATACATGCTGAATCCCTCGCTGCCATAATACTCCGAAGCGAAAGGACAGAATCCTGCTGCTACACCAAAGTCAACGACCGAGATTGAGAAATCGTAGGCCAGTTCAAAATATGAAGGGAATGCTGCAGCCCAGTCAAAGCCGCTGCCACCATCTACACCGCCTTCGGCCGTCTGGTTGATGATAGAGTACCACGACAAGGTCAAGGGAATATCCTCACTCAAGGTATAACTCAAACCTAAATCGAGAAAACTGCCGCCATACACGCGGTCATAATACTCGTTATAGTTGGCTAACGAGAGTGTAAGGCCACGCCACGAAGCCTCCACAGAGAAATCAAATTCATCGTAATAATCGCCGTATCTACCCTTGAAAACCGAGGCGGTGGCCCAGGTACCGAGACTTACGGCCCAATCGCCTTTCTCATAATCAAAGTAAGCCGACGGCTGTATACAGGGGCCGCCCGATTCCATACCACGCCACAAGTTGCTGCTTGCTGCGTCGGCACCTACGGTCATAGACCAGTTACCACTCTCTTGCGCACGAAGCGGAGCCGAAGCCAAGCCGAGAAGAAGAGCGCAAGCAATCGCTAAAACATTGTTTTTCTTCATTTTCTTTACAAATGTTAATCAATGGTTAATAAAATTCGGCGCAAAATTAGTGCAAGGCGAGAGAAAAAGCAAGTTTACTTGCATTTTTCCGAGCCGCAGCCTAATTTCAGTGTTCGCAAAGCGAATACTAAAGATAATAAAGTTCCGTTTTTACACTCTCTTTAGCCTGTTTCGCATCCAGAATTCGGACTGCAGATTGGAATTTTTAATTTTTATTTGCATTTTCGCTTGCCTTGCACTAATTTTGTCCTCTCACTATAGAGATATTGTTAAATTTTCATGTTGTATTATCTTGTAATAAAGTACGGCATTGGCTGAAAGAAAAGTAGAACCTGGTGGTAACATCATCGACATCAAGCACGTGTCTAAATGGTTCGGAGACAAACAGGTGCTGGATGATGTGAATTTGAGCATCAGAAAGGGAGAATTTGTCACCATTCTTGGTCCCTCAGGATGTGGTAAGACAACCCTTCTGCGTATATTGTCGGGCTTTGAGACCGCATCAGAGGGAGAAATCTTGCTGGAAGGCGCCGATATCACACAGACGCCACCGCATCAGCGACCGATGAACACGGTATTCCAACGCTATGCGCTATTTCCACACCTTAACGTATACGACAACATTGCCTTCGGCCTGAAACTGAAGAAGACCAAGGCCAACATCATAGAAAACAAGGTGCGCCGCGCCTTGAAGATGGTGGGCATGACCGACTATGAGCATCGCGACGTGAACTCGCTCTCGGGTGGTCAGCAGCAACGCGTAGCCATAGCCCGCGCCATCGTGAACCAGCCCACCGTGCTCCTGCTCGACGAACCTCTCGCCGCACTCGACCTCAAGATGCGCAAGGACATGCAGATGGAGCTCAAGGAGATGCACAAGACGCTGGGCATCACCTTCATCTACGTCACTCACGACCAGGAGGAGGCGCTCACACTGAGCGACACCATCGTGGTGATGAGCGAGGGCGTGATACAGCAGATAGGTACGCCTACCGATATCTACAATGAACCGGAGAACTGCTTCGTGGCCGACTTCATTGGCGAGAGCAACATCCTCAACGGCACCATGGTAGAGGATCGCCTGGTACGCTTCATGGATACGGAATTCAAGTGCGTGGACGAGGGCTTCGGCGAGAACGCACCCGTCGACGTGGTCATCCGCCCCGAAGACATCTACATCATGGCCCACACCGAAAATGCCATGCTGCATGGACGTGTGTCATCGTGCATCTTCAAGGGTGTACACTACGAAATGCTCGTACAATTGCCCAACGGCTATGAACTCATGGTGCAGGACTACAATGCCTTCGAGCCCGAAAGCGAGGTGAGCCTTATCATCAAGCCGTCGGACATCCACGTGATGAAGAAGGAGCGCACATGCAACACCTTCGATGCCGTGGTGGTAGACGACACCCACATCGACATACTGGGAGCCACCTTCGAATGTCTTCCTCACGGACTCGACAAGGGCACCGAGGTGAAGGTCGAGGTGGACTTCGACAAGATAGAACTCACCGATGACAAGGAAGACGGTGCGCTCGAAGGCGACGTACGCCTCATATTATATAAAGGTAACCACTATCACCTCACCATCGTGACCGACGAGGACGACTACCTCTATGTAGACACCAACGACGTGTGGGACGATGGCGACATGGTGGGTATCAACATATTGCCGGGAGATATGAGGATAATAGGACCCACCCTAACCCTCCCTACAAGGGAGGGAACTCAGCCTCGTTGAAAACTTGAAATGTGTAACGATATCAAACATACTCACCGAGATGCCTGCAAGTCCTCCCTCACAGGGAGGATTTAGGTGGGTCTTCCATTATGAACAAGCTAATCAAATTCCTATCCCGCCGCAGCACCTGGTCTATCCCCTACGTGGTGTTCCTGATGCTGTTTGTGGTGCTGCCGCTGGTACTCATCGGCGTATACGCCTTCATGGACTACAATGGCAACTTCACCATAGCCAACTTCGTGAAGTTCGTCGAGCAACCCGAAGCCATCAAGACCTTCATCTACTCGGTGGCCGTGGCCATCATCACCACGTTTCTCACGATTCTGCTGGGCTATCCTGCGGCGTACATCCTGAGCAACAAGGAGTATAACCGTTCCAAGACGATGGTGCTGCTCTTCATCCTGCCCATGTGGGTCAACGTGCTCATCCGCACCCTCGCCACCGTGTCGCTCTTCGACATCACGGGCATACCGCTCGGCGAAGGCGCTCTCATCTTCGGTCTCACCTACGACTTCTTGCCCTTCATGATCTATCCTATATATAATACGATGATGAAGATTGACAAGAGTCTCATCGAGGCGGCACAAGACCTCGGGGCCAACCAGCTGCGAGTCTTCCTCAAGGTGATATTCCCCCTCTCCATACCCGGTGTGGTGAGCGGTATCATGATGGTGTTCCTGCCCACGATATCGACCTTCGCCATCTCCGAACTGTTGACGATGAACGATATACGCCTCTTCGGCTCCATCATCCAGGAGAACATCATGCTGAGCGATACGATGAACTATGGCGCTGCCCTGTCACTCATCATGCTGCTCATCATAGGCATCACCAGCTTCTTCAGCGGAAGTGATGAATCGGAGGTGAGTCATGGAGGAATAATATAAAGCCCCCCCTCTAACTTCCCCTTTAGGGGGAGAACTCAAACAAGCGACGGTATAAATATGATTGTAAACTAAATAAAAACAACTCACTCTACCCCTTCTTTCAAGTATAGCATCCGCGATGTCTGAATCCCCTCCATAGAGGGAGGGTTAGGGTGGGTCCTCAATTGCTTATGAACGCAAAAAAGATAATAGCTAAAGGATACCTGTGGTTGCTGCTTGCAGTACTCTACACCCCTATCCTCATCATTGCCATCTTCTCGTTTACCGAGACCAAGGTATTGGGCAACTGGACGGGCTTCTCAATGAAGCTCTACACCAACCTTTTCAGCGGTGGCATGTCGAACTCGCTCGTGAGCGCCATCAAGAACACTATCGTCATAGCCCTCGCCGCCTCCACTATCGCTACCGTGCTGGGCAGTATCGCCGCCATCGGTATATACAATATGCGCAGCAAGTCGCGTCAGGCTGTGACGTTCCTCAACAATATACCGCTCATCAACCCCGATATCATCACCGGTATATCGCTCTTCCTGCTCTTCGTGGCACTGGGCATATCGCAAGGCTACACCACAGTGATACTCGCCCACGTCACCTTCTGCACCCCCTACGTAGTGCTCAGCGTGATGCCGCGCCTCACCGGCATGAACCCCAATATCTATGAAGCTGCTCTTGACCTCGGTGCCACGCCCTTCCAGGCATTACGCAAGGTCATCATCCCCGAGATCAAGCCCGGCATCATCAGCGGTTTCATCCTCTCGTTCACCCTCTCTATCGACGACTTTGCCGTGAGCCTCTTCACCAAGGGCAACATCGGCCTCGAGACCCTCTCCACCTACATCTACTCCGATGCACGCAAGGGCGGTCTCACCCCCGAGCTGCGCCCCCTATCGACGATAATCTTCGTCACCGTATTGGTGTTGCTCATCATCATTAACCGACGCTCGGCGAAACAGGCCAAGGCAAAGGTCTGATATATAACGAAAGCTCAAAAAAGTTTTTACATTCTTATCCCATACCGCGCCGTACCACCCAGCGCCTCCTCGATGCGAATTAGCTGGTTGTACTTGGCTATACGGTCGCTACGGCTCATCGAGCCCGTCTTTATCTGCCCCGCATTCACCGCCACGGCAATGTCGGCAATCGTGGTGTCCTCTGTCTCGCCCGAGCGGTGGCTGATGATGGTGCTGTATCCGTTACGGCGTGCCATCTCGATGGTGTCGAGCGTCTCGCTGAGCGTACCTATCTGATTCACCTTCACAAGCACGCTGTTGGCGCAGTTCTGCTCTATGCCTTTGCGCAGATACTTCACGTTCGTCACAAAGAGGTCGTCGCCCACCAGCTGGCAGCGGTTGCCAATGCGCTCGGTGAGCATGGCCCATCCCTCCCAGTCGTTCTCGGCCATGCCATCCTCGATGGAGTCTATCGGGTAAAGCCCCACAAGACGTTCGAGGTAGTACACCTGCTCGGCAGAGGTGCGCCGACTGCCGTTAGGTCCCTCAAACAGGCTGTAGTCA
>JAFWXS010000028.1 GCA_017517925.1 Bacteroidaceae bacterium
AAGGTTTTTCAACAAGGCGATAACGATGTTTGAGCATATCAAAACAAACGTGGTGGCAAGGCCCATAGACATACCGTTGAGCGCCGAAGAGGTGGTACCCAGGGTAGGACACATACCAAGGAGAAGGACAAACGTGGGGTTCTCCTTAACCAAACCATTCAAAAATACTTTCCAATTATTCATAATATTCTTCGTTTCTAACCACAGATTACTCAGATTTCTCCGATTATTTAGTCTGTTATTCTTACCCTTCTTGATGTAATATAAAGGAATCAGTGTAATCCGTGCAATCTGCGGTTAAAATTATCTTACTGTTGAGTTGTTGCCCCTGAGTTCACATCTGAGGCATTGCCTTTATACACCTTATAAGCATTGTTCACTGCATTGAGGAAGGCACGCGAGGTGATGGTAGATGCAGTGATGGCATCTACGTCGCCACCGTCCTTAGACACCTTCAACTCACCTTCGTTACCGATGTTGCGGCCAATGATGTTGTGGCTGCCTGCGGGGTCGGGCTTACCGAAGAATACCTTAGACACGGCAGATACCTCTTTGGTCTCGCCTGAGGTTGCGGTGCGGAACCACTCGCCCATACGAGCACCAAGGCCCGGGGTCTCGGCATGCTTCAGCACTTCATAGCCAAGGATGTTGCCCTCGGCATCGAAACCTACGAGCACCTCGATGTCGCCACCAAAGCCGCTCTTGTCGGTAGACTTCACGGCGGTACCTACCCAGTTGCCATCGCGAGACACCTCGTATACGACGAAGGCATCGACGGGCTTCTCATTGGTCTCTATCTGCTCATCGGCACCGATATTAAGCACCGACTTGATACCAGAGCTCAAGGCCTCTGCATTAATCTTTGCTATAGTGCTGCTGGTCACGTTGTTGACATAGGCCAGCAGGAATGCAGCCACTACTGACACGAGGGTCAGCACGAGGAGCATATTAGTCAAGGATGATTCGAGTTTTTTCATTTCTTTACCTCCTTTGCAAAACGTTGGGGCTTGCATGCATTGTTAATCAACGGCACGAAAGCATTCATAATGAGGATAGCAAACGACATTCCCTCGGGATAGGCACCGAAGACACGGATGGCAACGGTAAGGAAACCGATGCAGAAGCCGTAGATGAGCTGTCCCTTCGGAGTCATCGGAGAGGTGACATAGTCGGTAGCCATGAAGATGGCACCGAGCATCAAGCCACCACCAAACAAATGGTGCCACGGTGTAGCTACCTCAACGGGGTAGGCGATGTGGAGCAAACCGCTGAGTGCAAACACGGTCACCAAGATAGACACGGGGATGTGCCAAGTGATAGTGCGTGACACTAAGAGGATAACCAGACCAATCAGAAGGCACAGGGCGCTGACCTCACCGAGCGAACCGCCTACATTGCCGAGGAAGAGGTCGCACAAGTTGCTACCGGCCAAGTGGGATAGGGGAGTGGCGGCGGTCACCGCATCGGCGTATGCCGTCATCTGCCCCACCTCGGGGAACTGGGTCATCTTCACGGGGAACGAAATCAAGAGGAACACACGGGCAGCCAGAGCGGGGTTGAAGAGGTTGCAACCCAAGCCACCGAAGGTCATCTTCACCACGCCGATAGCAAACAAGGCACCTATTATAATAATGTATAGGGGCAGGTTCGACGGCAGGTTGAAGGCGAGGAGTATACCCGTCACCACAGCCGAGAGGTCGCAGAGGGTGCACTTGTCATTCTTGAGGATATACTTGTTGATGGCCCACTCGAAAAATACGCATGAGGCTACCGAGACGGCAGTGACAATCACTGCCCCCAAGCCAAACGTGTAGAACGACCACAACATGGCAGGCAACATGGCGATGATGACCCATCGCATGTTCTTGCTTACACTGTCGCCACTGTGTACGTGGGGCGACATGGAGAGTGTTAATTTATTCATTGTTCTATTTTATTTTTAGGAGTTCAGGAGTCAGGCCTGACTCCTGAACTCCCAACTTATTATTTCTTCGCGTTGCGTTCACGTATAATACCACCCACCGTGTTTTTGGCCAAGCGTACCCAGTCGAGTAGGGGGCGTTTTGACGGACAGGTGAATGTGCAGCATCCACACTCGATACAGGTCATAATGTCCTCCTTTTCGGCACGCTCCCAATCGGCATACTCACCGCACTTGGCGAGCAAGTAAGGCTCTAAGCCCATGGGGCAAGCGCTTACACACTTGGCGCAACGCATGCAGTTCTGCTCCTCGCCACGCAACGACTCCTTCTCAGACATGAGCAGCACGCCCGAACTACCCTTGCAGATGGGCACTTCGGCATTGAGGAGCGCCTTACCCATCATGGGGCCACCGCCGATAATCTTACCCGTATCCTCGGGCATGCCACCGGCAGCCTCGATGAGTTGGCTCATGGGAGTACCCATACGAGTGAGGAAATTTGAGGGGTTGGCGAGTGACTTACCGGTCACTGTCACGATGCGTTCGAAGAGGGGTTTGTTCTTCATCACCGCCTCATATACGGCAAAAGCAGTACCCACGTTCTGCACCACAGCACCTACGGCAATAGGAATGGCGGGAGGAGCAGGCACCTGACGCCCGATAACGGCATCAATCAGCTGCTTCTCACCCCCCTGCGGATATTTCAGCTTCAAGGGAACCACTTCGATGCCGGGGTACTTGGTTGCCTTCTCCGTCATCAGCGCGATGGCGTCGGGCTTGTTGTTCTCTATACCTATATATCCCTTGTTCACGCTCACCGCCTTCATGATGAGCGATACGCCCACAAGTATCTCTTCGGGCTTTTCGAGCATCAGTGAGTGGTCGGCTGTGAGGTAGGGCTCACACTCTACGGCGTTGATGATTACGCACTCGGCCTTGCTGCCGGGAGGAGGTGTCAGCTTCACATGGGTGGGGAAGCAGGCACCGCCCATACCTACAACGCCGGCATCCTTGATCTTGGCAACGATGGCTGCGGGCTCGAGGTCACATGTGGTCACCAGCTCTTCGCTGCGGTCGATGCTCTCTTCCCACTCGTCGCCAACGACGTCGATGAAGATGGCAGGCTTGCGGTAGCCACTGGCATCAATCACCGAATCAATCTTGGCCACCTTGCCCGATACGGACGAGAAGATGGCTGCCGACACGAAACCGCCTGCATCGGCTATCTTGGTACCCACCTTCACCATGTCGCCCTTGGCAACACAAGGTACGGCGGGAGCGCCGATATGCTGTGACAAAGGGAATACAGCCTGCTTGGGCAATGCCACAGACTCAATCTTCTTCCCTGCCGACAACTTGTTTTCTGATGGATGTACACCACCTATTCTAAATGTCTTCACGATTATATCGATTATAGTTTTTTACTTAGTTTCTTCGCTCTGAGTGCTCGGAGCAGGCGCTTCTGCCTTGGGGGCATCTGTTGCGGGAGCTTCGGCCTTGGGCGCTGCGGGAGCGATCTTAGGAGCCTCTGTAGCTGCTGGTTTCGGCTTACGCGGAGGGAAGTTGACAGCTACGATTGAGTGTTGCGGACATTCGTCTTCGCACTTACGGCAGAGCTTGCACTTCTCATAGTCGATGTAAGCCAGGTTGTTGGCGATGGTGATAGCATCGAACGGACATACCTTCTGGCACTTGCTACAACCGATACAACCTACCTCACAAGCCTTGCGAGTGATGGCGCCCTTATCCTTGTTTACACAAAGCACTACCATGCGGCGGCCATTCTTGCCCTTGTTGCGCAACTCGATAATCATGCGCGGACAAGCCTTCACACAAGCACCACAAGCGGTGCACTTCTCGGCATCCACCTCGGGGAGTCCCGTCTCGGGGTTCATGTGGATGGCATCGAACTTACATGCACTCACACAGTCGCCACAACCTAAACAGCCGTATGCACAGCCCGTCTCGCCACATCCCGTGGCATGGGCAATCTTACACGATACGGCACCATCGTACACTACCGTACGGGGACGATGCTCGCATGTACCGTTACAGCGCACCACAGCCACCTTGGGCTCGGCTGCTCCGGCACTGAGTCCGAGGATGTTGGCCACCTGACTCATTACCGCTTGTCCGCCTACGGGGCACAGCAGATTGTCGAGCGAACCTGCCTTGACACATGCCTCGGCAAAGCCGGCACAGCCCGGATAGCCACAACCACCGCAGTTGGCCTGCGGCAACACCTCGGCAACCTGTCCCACACGTGGATCCTCCTCTACAGCAAATTTCTTGGATACGACAAACAGCACTGCGGCCAACACCAAGGCTGTAAGTCCCAAAGCAATCACTGCCACTAAAATTGTATTCATTGTTATATGTTGTTTGTTATAAATGTTTCTTTTTCAATTAGAGTACAAGGGTCAGGAGTTCAGACATGTGTTTGTTCGTTACTTTCCTTAATCCGTTTCCCGGTTAATCCATTATTTTTATAGAGTTAAAAGTCAGTCTATATTGTCCTTTAGAAATTCGTAGTCTAAACTATTGTCTGTAACTCCTGAACTCCTGACTTCTGAACTCCTGCACTTATCGTAAACCTAAACTCACTCATCAACCGCTTCTTGCAGGCAAAGAGCACCGCAAAGTAGGCTGCGAGGGTCAGCAGTGCTGCCACTGCTCCCATAGCCTCATTGCCGTCGGTGAGACCCATGGCTACAGCCACAGCAGCAACCATCAGCACCAGGGGGTAAAGAAAAGCGAGGCGAACAGCCTTCATACCCATCGACGCTGCTCCCTCGACCATCACCCGTTGCCCTACCTGATAGGCATTCACATCGGCATCATAGACCTCGACAATCTTCTCCTTGCTTTCGGCAGCCGAGCACAGACTCTTGGCACCGCATGCCGCACAAGCCGAAGCCTGCACGATGCGTACATGGATGCAGTCTCCCTCTATGGAGTCCACTATGCCGTCATGTTTTATCACATCTGCCATATCAATATCTCTTTAATCATGCAAAAATACGATTTATTCTTATAAAGAGGAAACTTTGTGTCGTATTTTTTCAAGTTTCTATGCTTATAATGTGGAGAATACACAAGGCGCAAGATGATAATCATTATAATAAATGCATATTTCGTTTCCCATATCCATCGTTCGCCAACACTTCATAACACTCAGTATATAACATGCTTAGCAGCGTATATCGCGTACAATTATCCATGTCGACCATTGTTCGTCGCTATTACGCATGGGAAAGCACAGTTGCGTCATAGGCTTTGTGAGAGAAGCACAAAACTTCAAACCATATCATGCAATACGGAGTCAGACACCAAGGATGACGTGGACTATCGTACTCTGTGCCTGCCATTAACAAACTCACATATAATGGATACGTCCTGTTGGCGGATGGTAGCATCCAAGAAGGGCAAAAGACATTTTATTCTATTTCCGAATTATCATAAAATGTTTCTTGCAGACTCCCTTCTTTTGGGTTTGAGGGATAAAGCTGGCCACGAATATATTTCCGTTGGTGATGATAAAGTTGTAAGGAAGTTACCCCTTCAGCCAACCATACTTGGCTACACTATAAATAGGTACAAAGGGGATGATGAGGGGTGTCTTCTTGATGTATGCCTGGAATTCGGGATCGCTACCGTACGTCTCCGTTTGGCGCAGTTCAAGACGGCGTGCACCGCTGAACATCACATACACGATGCCAATGTATCCAAGTCCGGAAATTATCCACTGCCCTACGGTGCAGCATGCACCGAAGCAGATGATGAAGCTGCCCGTCCACATCAGTACCTCGCCGAAGTAATTGGGGCAGCGTACGATACGGTACAGCCCCGTGTCTACATAGCGTCGGGCATTCACCTTCTTGGCCGCACTCTTCTGTGCATCGGCCACCATCTCAATCACTACGCCGATAGCTGCCACGATGGCACCGGCCCACAGCCATCTTTCGCTCACGGCAAGTCCCTCGCGCAAGTTGTAGAGGTAGAAGGTTACCGGACTTATCTGCCCCACATAGAGCAACGCGCAGGCAATCCATATCATCCACATCACGAAAGCCGGCTTCTTCGTTGTGTTTTCAGGTTGGTACAATATCCTCTTATATGATGCCGACCGTTTCTCTCTCAGTAGCAGGAATAGCCCCAACCTGATACCATAGACAAACAGCACCGCACACAGCAGCAGTGCCGGCCATGTAATCACATCGCGGAAGATAAGGGCAGCAGCCACCGACAGTGCCGAGATGGCAAAGCCGTAACCGATACTGAAGAAATAGATGAAATACACCCAGCCCAACGCCGAGATGGCAAACGAGATGCTCAGAAGAACATAAAGGTAAGTCATGGTACTATACGTTTTTTTTGATGTTTTACAAAATGATATGCAAAAATGGGAGTTATTTTTTATTCCGACAAATAATTACAAGTATTTCTCTATTATGTTCGTGAATTTTTGCTTTTTCAATCGTCTTGCGCCAATTTTAACGGCCGCCTTGCTGAAGATGGCATAAAAGCACAAATAAATTCTTTTTTTTTTGGAAGAATCAACAGAAAAGTATAATTTTGCACCGTTTTCATAACAGATAAATTTAAGGTCGGTTCCGTAGCTCAGCTGGATAGAGCAACTGCCTTCTAAGCAGTAGGTCGAGCGTTCGAGTCGCTCCGGAATCACTACAGCGAGAAAATCAAGCACTTGTGTCGATGCATGGGTGCTTTTTTCTTTTTTATTTTGTTATCCACTATGCTTTTTATACCTTTGTCTTTGTTATAATAGAAAAAGTACATTATGAACGCTACCATCCATCGCTGGCTCAGTGCCTTAGGTTTGGCCAATGGCGAAAACAACTGGGTATATTGGATTATCTCCATCTCTATTATTGCCCTTGTTATACTTATTGCCGATATGCTTTGCCGTCGCCTCTTCATTCCTATTGTGAAGAGAGTAGTCAGTCGTACACGCTCCTCGTGGGACGATATTCTACTTAACGACACTCTGCTACGCGACATAGCCCACTTGGTGCCGCCTGTTCTCATAGCAGTGCTCTTGCCCATGGCCTTTCTGCACGAAACACCACTGCTCGAATTTCTACTTAAGGTAAACACCATATATCTAATAGTAGTGGTGGCCAAGTTGTTCTGTACCTTCCTTTCATCACTCTATGAACTGTCCA
Organism: Bacteroidaceae bacterium; assembly: GCA_017517925.1. Classification (GTDB taxonomy): domain Bacteria; phylum Bacteroidota; class Bacteroidia; order Bacteroidales; family Bacteroidaceae; genus UBA1189. Next base: position 7,105 of record JAFWXS010000028.1, read on the forward strand.
ATAAGAAAAACAGTCTCCGCAATCATCCTTTAAAGGGCGTATACCAGATGCTCAAGATTGTAGTTATCTGTATAGCCCTTATTATCATAGTCAGCGTGCTCATCGACAAGAACCCCGGCTACATCCTCACTGCTTTGGGGGCCTCGGCTGCTGTGCTCATGCTCGTGTTCAAGGATATGATTCTAGGCCTCGTGGCAGGCGTGCAGCTCTCGGCCAACGATATGCTACGTCCCGGAGACTGGATATCGATGCCCAAGTATGGTGCCGATGGCGATGTCATCGAGGTCACTCTCACCACTGTGAAGGTACAAAACTGGGACAAGACCATCACTACCATACCGCCCTATGCCTTGGTCAGCGACTCGTTCCAGAACTGGCGCGGGATGAAAGAGAGTGGGGGACGCCGCGTGAAGCGGGCCGTATACATTGATATGCGATCTATCTCTTTCTGCACCGAAGAGCAGCTGGCCGAGTTCGAACAGAAGGGATGGCTTGCAGGTCTTGAGCGTGAAGACAAGTTCGTGGTCAACCTCCACGTCTTCCGCAACTATCTCGAATCCTATCTGCGCAGCCACCATCGTGTTAATCAACAACTTATAGTCATGGTTCGTCAACTGCAACCTACTGCCCAAGGTCTGCCGCTCGAACTCTACTTCTTCTCCGATGGCACTGATTGGATACCCTACGAGCACTTGCAGAGCGAAATCTTCGAGCATGTCTTCGCCGTGATGCCCACCTTCGGCCTTCGTGTGTTCCAGTCTCCCATGGGCATCGACTTCTCGGGACAAGAATTTAATGGATAACATTTAACTATTAACTGTGAGAAATGAACTACGAACGTTGCTTGCAATCTTAACTTTTAACTCTTCACTAAAATGAAACACCTCTTCACTTTAGCATCCTATGCGCAATGTTTGTCAGTTGCCAGTGCAAGCAAGAACCTACACAAACCAAAGAAAACCAAGTTGTCAATACCATCATGACGCGCCGAAGCATCCGCAAGTACCAAGCCGTAGCGCGAGACACCATGGATCTCATCCTGCAGTGCGGCATCAACGCCCCCAACGGACAAAACAAGCAGTCATGGGAGGTTAGGGTAGTGGACAGCCCCGTACTCCTCGATGCCATGCGCGACGCCATGGTATAGGGACACCCCGACATGCCTGCCGACATGGTACGCGGCTGCTTTCGCGGAGCCCCCACGATGGTCTTCATCGCCCGTGACCCCAGCTACGACTTCAGCGCCTACGACTGCGGCCTTTTGGCCGAGAACATGGTGCTCTCCATCTGGTCTGTGGGCATCAGTTCCATCTGTCTTGGCAGCCCCGTGCGCTTCCTCACCGACAATGACGTATGCCGCCCCTGATTGATAAGCTTGGCTTCAGCGAGGGCTACGAGCTCAGCCTTTGCGTAGGGTTCGGCTATCCCGATGAGACACCTGCTGCCAAGCCACGTGACTGGGGCAAGGTGAAGTATGTTGACTGATATTATAATTCCAAAGGCGACCGTTCTTGGAAAAGCCAAGCGCAAGTTTACCTGTTGATTGCTTTTCCAATACATAATTAAACATAATACCGATTATATAACAAATTAAAACCTATATTTGAGCCATAGAAAACAAAAACCTTGTTAATCTATGGCTCTTAAAATTAAAGTTACTTACACCAAGACCAGCAACTTGCGCTTTCCATACCAAGTGAAAACGCAGTGCTGGAAGTTCAATTTCAGCAACCAGCGTGACGCGTCCCGATTTGCAAAGAAAAGGACACGCGACTTGAATAACCTCTATTTGAGCGTATTGGATGCATACACCGAGGCCGTTATGCTGGTTATGTCGCGCGACCACCGAGAACTCGACCTTTCTCGCTATCTCGAAAATATACGCTATTTCATCGAAAATCCCGACTATCGCGAAGACCATGCGCGATGTGAGCGTATTTGCGCCAATGCCATAACTTCCCTTATTTATATATACAATAACTCATTGTATTGCAAAAGATTAGCAAAACAATGGGAAAGAACTTTCAATATCTACTTCTCGCAGATTGGTTCGCCCTTCTGCATGGGTTCGGTGTATATAACAAAATGCCGTTAACGCTCGGCCTTCGGTCGCCTCTTGGATTTATTTAATACTTAACAATTCAAACTTTTTTGTCGTGTACAAAGGTAGTTATCTTTTGGGTAATCGTATTGAAGATGGGAGAATTTGAAGAATAGAACTATAGAGGGAAATTTACATACATCGAATAAAGCGTGTGCTTTTACGGAATGAAAATTTGGTTTTTCGCTCGATTTATACTAATTTTGCAGCCGCTAACACGAGATGTTAGCACGTTCAAATCATTAACTAATTTAAAATTAACAAAATGGCAACAAAAATCAGATTGCAGAGAAGAGGTCACAAGGACTACGCGTTCTACTCTATCGTAATTGCTGATGCAAGAGCTCCACGTGATGGAAAATTTATTGAAAAGATCGGTACTTACAACCCCAACACCGATCCTGCCACAGTAGATTTGAATTTCGAGAGAGCAATGTATTGGGTTGGTGTAGGTGCTCAGCCTACTGACACTGCACGCAACATCCTTTCTCGTGAGGGTGTTTACATGATGAAGCACCTTCAGGGTGGCGTTAAGAAGGGCGCTTTCGACGAGGCTACTGCACAGGCTCGTTTCGAGGCTTGGAAGAGCAACAAGCAGGCTAACCTCGCCGCTATCGTAAGCAAGAATGAGCAGGCTAAGCGCGATGCAGCCAAGGCTGCTCTCGAAGCTGAGAAGAAGGTGAACGAGGCTATCGCCCAGAAGGTAGCTGAGAAGAAGGCTGCTGCTAAGATGGCAGAGGCTGAAGCTGCTGCCGAGGCTACAGCAGAAGGGGCTCCCGCTGCAGAAGAGGCATAAAGATTGGCTTCTACGCACGACAAAACAAGAAAAGGCTTTCCTTAGGGAAGGCCTTTTCTTGTTATAATTATTGGGGGTACACTGCAGAATGAACAAAGTTTTCTGATTTTACTTTATCTTTGCAGTAGCAGAGCAATACACACCACTATGACGGAGCGAAAAATCATACATATCGACATGGATGCCTTCTATGCATCGGTGGAGCAACGCGACAATCCCGAGCTGCGAGGACATCCCGTGGCCGTAGGTCATGCCGGGGAACGAGGCGTGGTATCGGCAGCAAGTTACGAAGCACGCAAGTATGGAGTGCGCTCGGCCATGGCATCACTCAAGGCCATGCGCCTATGCCCCGAATTGGTGTTTGTGCCGGGACGCATGGAGGTATATAAAGAGGTGTCGGACCAGATACATGAGATATTCCGCGAATATACCGATATAATAGAGCCTTTAGCATTGGACGAAGCGTTCCTCGATGTCACGGACAACAAGAAGGGCATGCCTCTCGCCATAGACATTGCCCACGAGATAAAACGGAGGATACGCGAGGAGCTGGGATTGGTGGCCTCGGCAGGCGTGTCATACAACAAGTTTCTCGCCAAGATAGCCTCGGACTACCGCAAGCCCGATGGATTGTGTACCATTCATCCCGACCATGCGCTTGACTTCATAGCTCGACTGCCCATAGAGAGTTTCTGGGGCGTGGGCAAGGTGACGGCACGGCGGATGCATGCTCTGGGCATACACAATGGAAAAGACTTGCGCGAGTGGTCTATCGACGGACTCACACGTGAGTTTGGAAAGATGGGAAAGCTTTACTATGACTTTTCGAGAGGAATTGACCTGAGGTCTGTGGATGCAGTGCGAGTGAGAAAATCCATTGGCTGCGAGCGTACCTTGGAGCACGACATTCATACCCGGGCAGCCGTGATTGTGGAACTGTACCATACGGCCGAAGAACTCATACGCCGACTGAAGGAGAAGGACTTCCGTGGCAATACGTTGACGCTGAAGATAAAGTTTAACGACTTCACACAGATTACGCGCAGCATCACCCAAGACAAGGAATTGACGCGCATGAAAGTGATACTGCCTTTAGCCAAGCGCCTGATCGCCGAAGTGGAGTACCACAATCATCCCATACGGCTCATCGGGCTGTCGGTATCAAACCCACGCGACGAAGAGGACGACGGCACACGCCATAGCACATGGGAGCAGCTATCGCTGGAGTTTGATGAGTAATAAGCTCACCGATCAAAGCCCCTTAAACGTCTCATACGTGCCGTCATCGAAGAAAATTTTTATTTCGACGATTTTTCGTTGCAAAGATTTTCGAGCATATTCAATCTGTGTATCAGAGAGATAAGGCGCTTTGGGGGGTGTTTGAAGTGGCATTTCCTTGCGATTTTTCGCAGCACCTGTACTCTCGGTCGCAAATACGGCATTCTCAGCGAATAATTCGCCTTGGCGAAAACGTGCTTGGGGCTGCCCGACAGTAGCAGATGAGGAGGGAGTTGCCTGTGCCTCCTGTTGATAGGCCGACTGACCTGATTGCAAGAACAGATCATCGGCAGTGACATCAGCCAAGCGGTCTTCTAACAATGTTCCATTAGGATAGTCGGCCACAGCATCGCCCTCATACGAACCCATACCATCGAGAAGCCACAGGATATTGATTTTAGGGAATGCCTGATGTATCTTCATTACTACCTCCATGCTCGGATTGTTGCGCCCGGCAAGGATATGCGACAAGGTGGGGCGGTTTACTCCTATATAATCGGCAAACTGGCTTTGCCCCATACCCTCACGCTCAATGATTTCTTTAATACGCTCTCTCATCCGTTTATTTTGTGAAATTTTCGTGTTTCTAACGACATTACAAAGGTAACCATTTTTGATTACATTTGCAATTTATATTTATAAATAAAGAAATACCCTCCTAATCCAAGATGGTTATACAAATGTAAACACATAAAGTCCATATAGTTTCTATTCCTTTAAATTAGGCATACAAATCACTTATATATTTCATTCATTTCGCTGATATACAAAGAAATATAACAACATTAAATCTTGTATATAGCGCTAAAAACTCAATTATTCAAGAATATGCGGCAATTCCTATAAACAACTTTAATAAAAGATGTAGAACTATATTGATAATCTTATTATTATGCAAATAAAATAAGGTAAAACGTATCATGCATAAAAAAAGAGGACAATGCATTCACATAATTGTATACTTTGTCATATAACCATAAACAGCACTGTAAAGAATAGTGAACTGCTCCCCTATCCTATTCATGGTTTACATAAATAATATTAGCGATAAGTTCTGTTTGTAACTCATCTTTTTCTCGTGAAGATTCTGTTTGTTAACAGACGGAGCACTCCATAGCATCCTATTACACAAATTCTGCGAGAATCGCATATTTGCGTACTAAAGTACAGAAAAAAGTATAAAACGCAAGGATTTGCCACTAAAAAGCAGCAAATCCCCGTCTATTGAACTTGTATACAATGGATTAACACCAAAAATCCATTATCGTAAAAATATAGCGTTTCGTTTTTAGAACGGCATATCCTCCGCTACCCCTCCCATCGGGAACGGATTGCTCGGAGCTACAGGAGGTGGAACAGGAGGCATACCGATATATTGATCATTGCCATTGGGCTGATGACGATTGCGGTTGTTCATCTTAGAGCCCAACACAGCATCCTTGGGCAGCGGAGCCAAGCTCTCGTCTTCGAGGTTCTGGAAACGGGCAAACTGACCGACGAAGCGGAGACGCACATCCCCTACCGCACCATTACGATGCTTGGCAATGATAATTTCGGCCACACCATGGAGGTCGTTGCCCTTCTCGTCCTGATATATCTTATAGTACTCGGGACGGTGGATGAAGCACACCATGTCGGCATCCTGCTCGATGGCTCCCGACTCACGCAGATCGCTCAGTTGTGGTCGCTTACCCTCGATACCTTCACGGCTCTCCACACCACGATTGAGCTGGCTGAGCGCGATGATAGGTATGTTGAGTTCCTTGGCCAATCCCTTGAGCGAACGCGAGATGGTGCTTACCTCCTCCTGACGGCTGCCGAACGCAGCCCCCGAAGCATTCATCAGCTGCAGGTAGTCGATGATGATGAGCTTCACACCGTGCTCACGCACCAAGCGGCGTGCCTTCGTGCGCAATTCAAAGATGGAGAGCGAGGGGGTGTCATCTACATAGAGCGGTGCATCTACCAGAGCCGTGAGGTTGCTGTCGAGCTGACCCCACTCATAGGGAGCGAGCTGACCGCTCTTGATCTTCTCACCCGAGATTTCACACACGTTACAGATGAGACGGTTTACCAACTGCACATTGCTCATCTCGAGCGAGAACATGGCTACCGGCTCGCGATTGTTCACAGCAATGTTCTTGGCCATCGAAAGCACGAAAGCAGTCTTACCCATCGCCGGACGGGCAGCAATGATAACTAAGTCGGAGTTTTGCCAACCCGAAGTATACTTATCCAGTTCGTAGAAGCCCGTGGAGAGTCCGCTCAATCCCGAATCACGCGAAGCCGCAACCTTCAACTGGTCGTAAGCCTGCTGGATGACGGGGTTGATTTGCGTGTAGTCCTTCTTCATGTTCTGCTGAGAGATGGTAAAGAGTTTGCTCTCGGCCTCCTGCATCAAGTCATCCACATCTTGGGTCTCATCGAACGCCTTGGTCTGGATGCTGCTTGTAAAGGTGATGAGCTCGCGGGCGAGAAACTTCTGCGCTATGATGCGGGCATGGTACTCGATATGTGCTGATGAATTCACCCTACCCGCCAACTGGGCGATGTAGACAGGGCCGCCCACCTCCTCCAGTTCGCCCGTAGAGCGCAACTGCTCTGCCACGGTGAGCATATCGATAGGTTTCTGCCCTATTGCCAAGGTCTGTATCGCCTTGTAGAGCAACTGGTGGCGGTGTTCATAGAAAGACTCAGGCTTGAGAATCTCGCTGATGAGCGGATATGCATCCTTCTCTATCATCAAAGCACCCAGCACGGCCGCTTCGAGTTCTGGAGCTTGCGGTTGCAAGTGTCCATAGTCATCGGTCTGCTTTGTCGTACGTGCAGTAGCCGTTCTTCGGGGTTGTCGGGTTGGTGTTGTTGCCATGTCTTGAATTTATGGTTTTGTCATATTTTCTTTGATCGATGGCAAAAGTACACAAAAGGTCCCGTATAGAAAAAGATTCTTCGTTGAAGTTTTCCACATTTTTTCCACCATGCTGGTTGATGATATATCACTCCACCTTTGCAATTTATCAAGATAGCACATCAGCCCGATATGTAATCTCCTTTTTCGAGCAATAAATAGTACTTATCGCAATAGAAAGTTGTCTCATAGCCTTTCAACGTTCCTATTGTAATGAAAATAATACTCCTTTATATGTAGACGCTAATTGGAAAAAGTATTACTTTTGCAGCATAATGTACAACATATAGAATAGATATGAACGAACAGTATAGAGAGGAGATACGCCGCGCATGCGACGTACTCTACCAAGGCGGTGTGATACTCTACCCTACCGACACGGTGTGGGGCATAGGCTGCGATGCCACCAACGAAGAGGCCGTGCGGCGCGTATATGAGATAAAGCAGCGCGTGGACAACAAGGCCATGCTGGTGCTCGTGGATAGCGACGTTAAGGTAGACTTCTATGTCCGCGAAGTGCCTCCCGTGGCATGGGACCTCATCAAACTGTCCACCAAGCCCCTCACCGTCATCTATGACGGGGCACGCAACCTGGCCACCAACCTCGTAGGCGAAGATGGCAGCGTAGGCATACGCGTCACCCGCGAAGAGTTCAGCAAACAACTGTGCTTCCGCTTCCGCAAAGCCATTGTGTCTACCTCGGCCAACATCAGCGGACAGCCCGCACCGCGCTGCTTTGCCGAGATAAGCGACGAGATACGACAGGCGGTAGACTACATTGTGGGCGTACGACAAAACGAACCTGCAGGTGCGGCCCCATCAAGCATCATCAAGTTGGGGGCACATGGAGAGGTTAAGGTGATACGGGAGTGAACACTCACTTTTAGGCCTTTTTTATACAACGATTGGATTATTTATTGTACCTTTGCCAATCAATAACTTCTGAAATTATGCTGAAGAAAGTCATATACGCCCTATGGGGCCTGTTGGCAGCGGGGCTGCTCGCTGCATTCCTTGTGTTCTACTCCATCACAAAAGGCTGGATAGGATTCGTCCCCCCCGTGGAGGAATTGGAAAACCCAAGCTACAAGTTTGCCACACAGATTATTTCTTCAGACGGCAAGATGCTGGGAACCTACTCCTACAGCCGGGAAAATCGCGTGTGGACCGACTATAAGGACCTGTCACCCGCACTCATCGAGGCTCTCATAAGCACCGAGGATGTACGCTTCACCGAGCACTCAGGCATCGACCTCAGAGCCCTGCTACGCGCTATCGTAAAAACGGGTATCCTGCGCCAAAGCAGTTCGGGCGGTGGAAGCACACTCACCCAGCAATTGGCCAAGCAGCTCTACACCGAGGTGGCCAGCAGCAAGATAGAACGCCTGTTCCAGAAACCCATCGAGTGGGTCATCGCTGTCAAATTGGAGAAGTACTACACCAAAGAGGAAATTCTGACAATGTACCTCAACAAGTACGACTTCGGCAACAATGCCATCGGTATCAAGACCGCAGCCAACACCTACTTCTCAAAGGAGCCACGCGACCTCACCGTAGAAGAGGCAGCCACACTGGTAGGCATGTGCAAGAACTCATCGCTCTACAACCCACGCCGTCGTCCTGAGAAGACACGCGACCGACGCAATGTGGTGCTATCACAGATGGAGAAAAACGACTGCCTCACTCCCGCCGAGCGCGACTCACTACAGCAGACCCCGCTCGTGCTCAAATACCGCCGAGTAGACCACAAGTTGGGACCGGCACCCTACTTCCGCGAATACCTGCGAGGTGTGATGACCGCCAAGGAACCTCAGCGCAAGAACTATCGCGGATGGCAGATGCAGGAGTTCTACGAAGACTCCATCGACTGGGCCGACAACCCCCTCTACGGATGGTGCAACAAGAACAAGAAGAAGGACGGAAGCCCCTACAATCTCTATACCGACGGACTGAAGATACATGTGACCATCGACTCACGTATGCAGCAGTATGCCGAAGAGGCGGTGGACGAGCACATCAAGGACTACCTACAGCCACGCTTCTTCAAAAGCAAACGAGGACACCGCAATGCACCCTACGACAACCTGAAGCCCGACGAAATAGAGCAACTGCTCGTACGCGCCATGAAGCAGACCGACCGCTACCGGAGCATGAAGAAAGCGGGCTACTCTGACGAGGAGATACGCAAAACTTTCGATGTAAAACGCGAAATGAGTGTATTCACCTACAACGGTAACCGCGACACCACCCTATCGCCCATGGACTCGATACGCTACTACAAGCACTTCCTGCGTACGGGATTCATGTCGATGGATCCCGTCACGGGGCACGTGAAAGCCTATGTGGGAGGTCCCGACTACACGCACTTCCAGTACGATATGGCTATGGTGGGTCGTCGTCAGGTGGGCTCTACCATCAAGCCCTACCTCTACACTCTGGCTATGGAGAATGGTTTCTCGCCCTGCGACCAGACACGCAACGTGGAGCAGACCATCCTCACCGAAGACGGACAAGTGTGGGCACCACGCAACACTGGCCGTCAGGAGGACTACGGCAAGATAGTCACCCTCAGATGGGGACTCTCGCAGTCAAACAACTGGATCTCGGCCTACCTCATGAGCAAGCTCAATCCCTATGCTTTCAAGCGACTGATACATCAGTTCGGCATACGCAACCAAGACGTGCAGCCCGTACCCTCGCTCTGCCTCGGACCGTGCGACATCTCGGTAGGCGAGATGGTGGGGGCCTATACCGCATTCCCCAACAACGGCATACGCACCGAACCTCTCTTCGTGACCCGTATCGAAGACAACGAGGGCAATATCGTAGCTACCTTCACCCCAAAGACCCACGAGGTAATCAGCAAGGAGAGTTCCTATAAGATGATAGACATGATGAAGGCCGTCATCGATGAGGGTACCGGCCGCCGACTGCGTTTCCGCTATGGCTTCAAGGCCGAGATAGCCGGAAAGACGGGTACCACCAACAACAACTCCGACGGATGGTTCATGGGCTACACCCCCTCGCTCGTGAGCGGCTGTTGGGTAGGAGGCGACGACCGCGACATACACTTCACCAGCATGAGCGACGGACAAGGAGCCTCTATGGCACTACCTATCTGGGCACTCTACATGCAGAAAGTATATGCCGACGAATCGCTCGGTTACTCCGAAGAAGAGACATTCAACATACCCGAGGACTTCAACCCTTGTGCACAGCAGACCATCGTGGTCAATCCCGTAGAGGAGTTGCAATTGGACGAATCCTTCAGTTTCTAAATCATGCAGAAGTATTGGTAGCAGAAGTGCAGGCGCAATAATTTTGAATATGCCATTCATAGTCGGTACAATTGTCTACACTCCCGAACTCTTGAACTCCTGAAAAAATGCTCGACCGTACAATACCACCCGCCATACAGCCCACCTCGTTCACCTTCTGTAAGCCTGCGGAGCAGGTGTTGGGCAACGGTATACCCTTATATATAATAGAGGCGTCGGGGCTCGGTGCCGTGCGCATCGACTTTGTGTTCTCGGCCGGGCAATGGCAGCAGGCACGCAAGCTGCAAGCCCTCTTTGCTTGCCGTATGTTGCGCGAGGGATGTCGCGGCTATACCGCAGCCCAGTTTGCCGAACGGCTCGACTACTACGGAGCATGGCTCGAACTCAGCGTAGCGATGAACCGTTCGTTCGTCACCCTCTACACCCTGAAGAAGCACTCCGCCGCCACCCTCGAACTGGTGTACCGCATGCTCACCGAACCTTCATACAGCGAAGAACAGTTCCAGATCGTGTGTGCCAACAACAAGGCACAACTCATGGTAAACCTCCAACGAGGCGATGTGCAGGCCATGCGTGCACTGCGTAACAGTATCTATGGCGATTCTCATCCCTGCGGTATGAATGTCATGCCAGAGGATTACGACACCTTGCAGGTCACCGAGGCTATAGACTACTACCACCGTCACTACGGTTCACGCACCTGTAGCATCTACCTCTCGGGCGATGTGGACAAAGCCTTGCTCTCACAGGTTGAGACGCTGTTCGGATGCGAAATCTGGGGAAGCGGGAACAGCGTGGAAAGTGGAAAGTGGAAAGACGAAAGTTGTTGTCGTCAGGATAAGAACTATCCGCCTTCATCTTCTCACTTATCACTCGGAGGCGCCGTACAAGACAGCATTCGTATAGGATGCCTGCTGATGGACGTGAATCACCCGAACTACCATCCCATGCGCGTGCTCACCACCATATTGGGTGGCTACTTTGGCAGCCGACTGATGAAGAACATACGCGAAGAGAAGGGCTACACCTACCATATCGGCGCCGACCTCGTCACCAATACCCCTCAAGCGCTATTCATGATACACTGCGAAGCACAAAAGGGCAAAGCCAATGAGGTCATCAAAGAAGTGAAACAGGAGATGTTGCGACTGCAAGACGAACCCATCGGAGACGAAGAGCTGCACATGGTGCGCAATTATATGACCGGCGAGATATGCCGCAACTACGAAAGTGCCTTCGCCCTGACCGATGCCTACATCTTTATCCATCATCTCGGACTGCCTCCCGAGCATCTGGAACAGTCCATCGAAGCCATACGCAACACCGATGCGATTCGCTTGCAGCAACTGGCACAACAGTACCTGCGCCCCGAAAACATGCACTGCGTGGTGGTGACACCGTAAACATCAGTATCGACTTCCCTTTTTCTCAAACAAGACTGCAATGCAAGCCAATTTAGTATTGCAATCTTGTTTTTTTTTACTACATTTGCACTCTATTTTAAGATAAGTGTAAAACGTAATAAAATGAAGAAAATCAGAGTAGCCATTGTAGGATATGGCAATATAGGACAGTTTGCACTCCAGGCATTGGAGGCTGCCCCCGACATGGAGGTAGCAGGTGTAGTGCGCCGCAGCGGTAGTGACAACAAGCCCGCTGAGCTGGCCCCCCACCCCGTAGTGAAGCACATTAGCGAACTCGAGGATGTAGATGTAGCCATCCTTGCCACACCCACACGCAGCGTGGAGCAGTATGCATTAGAGTGCCTCGCACTGGGTATCAACACCGTAGACAGTTTCGACATACATAGCAAGATTGTAGACCTGCGCCGCTCGCTCGACGCTGCTGCCAAGGAGCACGGCAAGGTAGCCATCATCTCGGCAGGCTGGGATCCGGGTAGCGACTCTATCGTGCGCACCTTGATGCAGAGCCTCGCGCCCAAGGGAATCAGCTACACCAACTTCGGCCCCGGCATGAGCATGGGCCACACGGTAGCCGTAAAAGCCATTGACGGTGTGAAGGACGCTCTCTCGATGACCATCCCCGTGGGCACAGGCATTCATCGCCGCATGGTATACATCGAGCTGAAAGAAGGATACAACTTCGATGAGGTGGCTGCTGCCATCAAGGCCGACGCCTACTTCGTGAACGATGAGACACACGTTATACAAGTCCCTTGCGTAGACGAGCTGAAAGACATGGGGCACGGCGTGAACCTCACTCGTAAGGGTGTGTCGGGCGTGACACAGAACCAGCTCTTCGAGTTCAACATGCGCATCAACAACCCCGCTCTCACCAGTCAGGTGCTCGTGAACGTAGCTCGCGCCACCATGCGCCAGCAGCCCGGAGCCTACACCATGATTGAGATTCCTGTCATCGACATGCTCCATGGCGACCGCGAGGAGCTGATAGCACATCTGGTGTGATAACTATTTAGACTTTCGATTTTCGAATAACGAGGAACGGAAAGCTGAGAACAGACACTGGTCTGAACTCCTGAACTCCTGAACTCCTGAACTCCAAAAGAAACAATGGCAATACTGCGATTCGAGGTCATCGGCGAAGCGTTCAAGAAACGTCCCTTGGAGGTACCCTCTCCTACCGAGCGCCCTTCGGAATATTTTGCGATCAACGTATTTAATAAGGAGAAGATGGTCCGCTATCTCTCTCCCGAGGTATATGGTAAGATGGTCGACGTGATGGAGCACGGTGCCGTGATGGACCGCGCCATTGCCGACCAGGTGGCCGAGGGCATGAAGCGCTGGGCCATGGAGTTGGGCGCTACGCACTACACGCACTGGTTTCACCCCCTGACCGACACCACGGCCGAGAAGCACGATGCCTTCGTAGAGCACGACGGCAAGGGCGGCATGATAGAGGTCTTCGACGGCAAACTCCTCGTACAGCAAGAGGGTGATGCCTCATCGTTCCCCAACGGTGGTATCCGCGCCACTTTCGAGGCCCGCGGCTACTCGGCTTGGGACCCCACATCGCCTGCCTTCGTAATGGACGATACACTGTGCATACCCACCGTGTTCCTCTCATATACGGGTGAAGCACTCGACTACAAGGCTCCCTTGCTCAAGGCGTTGCATGCCGTAGACAAGGCCGCCACGGAGGTGTGCCACTACTTCGACCCCGAAGTGAAGCGCGTGACCTCATACCTCGGATGGGAACAGGAGTATTTCCTTGTTGACGAAGGATTGTATGCTGCTCGCCCCGACCTGCTCATGTCGGGCCGCACACTCATGGGGCACGGCTCAGCCAAGGACCAGCAGCTCGAGGACCACTACTTCGGTGCTATCCCCGAACGCGTGGCAGCCTTCATGAAGGAGCTCGAGATCGAATCGTTGAAGCTCGGCATCCCCGCCAAGACACGTCACAATGAGGCTGCGCCCAACCAGTTTGAGCTCGCCCCCATCTACGAGGAGACCAACATTGCCTGCGACCACAACATGCTGGTGATGATCCTTATGAAGAAGATTGCCCGCAAACACGGATTCCGCTGCCTGCTCCACGAAAAGCCTTTTGCCGGCATCAACGGCTCGGGAAAGCACAACAACTGGAGTCTCGGCTCTGACCGCGGGCATCGACTGATGTCGCCAGGCAAGACGACCGAAGACAATCTCATGTTCATCACCTTCGTGGTAAATACGTTGGCTGCCGTATACCGCCACAACGGTTTGTTGAAGGCCTCTATCATGAGTGCCACCAACACCCACCGTCTCGGCGGACACGAGGCACCGCCCGCCATCATATCGACCTTCCTAGGGCAGGAGCTTACGGGACTGTTCGATGCCTTGGAGAACTCATCGAGCGAAGAACTCTTCAAGATAGCCGGCAAGACGGGCAAGCGTATCCTCGAGATGCCACAGATACCCGAACTCCTCATCGACAACACCGACCGTAACCGTACCTCACCCTTTGCCTTCACCGGTAACCGCTTCGAGTTCCGCGCTGTAGGGTCCGAGGCCAACTGTGCCTGCGCCATGATAGCGCTCAACGGTGCCGTGGCCGAGCAGCTCGTGGAGTTCAAGCAACACGTAGATGCCCTCATCGCTGAAGGTATGGACAAGCGTGAGGCACTCATCAAGGAGATACAGAAACTCATCACCTACTGCAAGCCCATCCGTTTCGACGGCAACGGCTACAGCGACGAGTGGAAGGCTGAGGCGGCACGCCGCGGACTCGATTGCGTGACCTCAGCGCCCGACATCTTCAAGGCATACGCCAACGACACCAGCGTACGGATGTTTGAGAGCCTGGGCATCATGAGCCGCGCCGAGTTAGAGGCACGCAACGAAATCAAGTGGGAGATATACACCAAGAAAATACAAATCGAGGCACGCATTTTCGGTGACATGGCCATCAACCACATCATCCCCGTAGCCACCAAGTACCAAAGCCAGCTTGTGGACAACGTATACAAGATGAAGGAGATACTCGGTGAAGAAGGCCAAGCCCTCTCGGCATCGAACATCAACCTCATACGCCGTATCGCTGGACTGGTGCAGAAGATAGAGTCGGGCGTGGCCGAGATGATTGCCTGTCGCAAGGTAGCCAACCGCATCAGCGGACAATACGAAAAAGCCGTGGCCTACCACGACACCGTAGCGCCCAAGCTCGAAGCCCTGCGCTCCTACATCGACGACCTCGAAGAGGTGGTAGACGACAGTCTTTGGCCCCTGCCCAAGTACCGCGAACTGCTGTTTATCCGATAAGCATTAAACATTTTCCGCTTAGAAAGGTCTATATCTATAGAACCATAAAAGAAAATATATGCAAACAACCAAACGAAAAAACATAGCAAATATCCTCATCGCCTTCGTGCTGATGTTGTTCATCGCAATGCCTGCATCGGCCCAAGGCATAGCAGAGGTATGGTTGGGCAAAGCCACTGAGAAGTTGCAGAACAAAGGAACAGAAATATCCTTCCGCATCAACGAAGAGGGCGTACGCATCAGCGGTAAACTCCTCATGGACGGCCAGAAGTTCATCTACGACACCGAGGAGATGAAAATATGGTACGATGGTACTACACAGTGGACCTTGCAGATGGGTAGTGGATACAACGAACTGTATATCAACAACCCCACTCCCGAAGAGCAACAAGCCATCAACCCATATCAGCTGCTGAGTAGCTACAAGGACAACTTCACGGCAACCGACGGAGGAGAGAAGAACCTGAATGGCAAACTTGCACACATGGTAAAACTGCAAGCCAACGATGAAAGTGCCGAATTGGGAAGCATCAACATATACATCACGAATGACGGAACCCTTTCGTTGCTCGAACTCATTGCCCCCGACGACAGAACCTACAAGATTGAGGTACGTTCTATGCGCAACGGATTGACCTTTCCGAAGGACGCCTTCACCTACCCCGCCAAGGACTACCCTGCCGATGAGGTAATAGATTTGAGATAATAAAACGATGACGATGAGCATTGAAAGATAACGGTTAACGAACATCCTTAAACACTAAACAATATACAACAATGGAACAGACCAAATGCCTTATCATTGGCTCAGGCCCTGCTGGCTACACAGCGGCTATTTACACAGGTAGAGCAAATATTCCCACCATCCTCTACGAAGGACTGCAACCGGGCGGACAGCTCACCATTACCACAGATATCGAGAACTTCCCCGGTTATCCCAACGGCATCAGCGGATCAGAGATGATGGACGACCTCCGCCTGCAAGCCGAGCGCTTCGGAGCAAGCCTCCGTAGCGGCATCATCACCAAGGCCGACCTCTCACAGCGTCCCTTCAAGGTGACCGTTGACGACGGCACAGAGATTGAAGCCGAGACCGTTATCATCGCTACCGGAGCATCGGCCAAGTACCTCGGACTCGAGGATGAGAAGAAGTATGCAGGTATGGGCGTAAGCGCCTGTGCAACGTGCGACGGTTTCTTCTACCGCAAGAAGGTAGTAGCCGTAGTAGGTGGTGGCGACACTGCTTGCGAGGAGGCCAACTACCTTGCAGGACTCGCCAGCAAGGTGTACCTTATCGTACGTAAGAACTACCTTCGTGCCAGCCAGATCATGCAGGACCGTGTGATGCTGAATCCCAAGATCGAGGTACTCTTCGAGCACAACGTGACGGGCCTCTTCGGTGAGAACGGCGTAGAGGGTGCTCACGTTGTGAAGCGCAAAGGCGAAGCCGACGAGCAACACTACGACATCGCCATTGACGGACTCTTCCTCGCCATCGGGCACAACCCCAACTCTGAAATCTTCCGCGAGTATATCGAGACCGATGCCACAGGCTACATCATGACTCAAGGTGCCTCACCTGCCACCAATGTACCCGGTGTATTTGCCGCAGGCGACGTTGCCGATCCTCGCTACCGCCAAGCTATCGTAGCTGCAGGCAGCGGATGCAAGGCTGCACTCGAGGTAGAGAAGTTCTTGGCTGAGAACGCATAAAGAATCATACGCCTCATAACGACCTTTACATGCATGAGACTATGCATATTGGCATTATGTCTATTGTGTTGCTGCCCTGAAGGTGTTCTCGATGTAGCAAAGAGTTACCTCGGGACGCCTTATGTGGCAGGCACATTGGATAAGAATAGCAGGGAGCAACTCATCATCAACGAGCAGGAGTTAGACTGCACCACCTTCGTGGAACTATCCGTGGCTCGCCGGCTCGCTACGCAGAACGACTGCCTCACGTTCGAGCAACAGGTACAAAGACTACGCTATCGCGATGGCGTAATTGACGGTTACCTGTCACGCCTCCATTACTTCACCGACTGGGTGGCCGAGAACTCCCGACGTGGTGTATGGCACGAACTGGCTCCCGAGCAAGGAAAGCAAAGCGACATCTGGCATACCGACACTCTAACACTATCATTCATGAGCGAGCATCCGCAGAGCTATCCCTACCTGAAGGCTAATGACTGGGCGGTAGACTCCATGCGCAGCATCGAGCAACAGTACACCCACTACCCTATCCACTACATCGGTAAGGAGTACCTCAATCTGTCCTCCCAAGAGTTGCCCATCCGCGATGGTGACATATTGGCCTTGGTGACGACTATCGACGGACTTGATGTCACTCACCTCGGCTTTGCCGTATGGCAAGGCGATACACTACACTTGATGCATGCCTCAATGAAGCAGGGCAAAGTAATCATCGATGATCAGTCACTGTATGATTATTTGAAGAATCGGAAGAGCTGCCCAGGGGTGCGGGTGGTGAGGCTAAATCATTGATGGAACTACTACAAGAGTGCCATGCATATAATCTCTTATTCCAATACGATTACCACTATTTTATCGCAGTCAAGGCCAGGCATATTGGTTCCTATGGGTGCATTGATATAGGTAGGGGCGCAGATGATGAAGCGGCGGTTGTCGATGCTTAGCCTTTATGTCCTTTCGTCACTGAGGTCTTAGGATACCCGACTATCAAAAAGATAAGATGCACCTACGCTACGCGCAAGCGTCTGCCATCTTATTCTAATCTTATAGTCTTGAAAGTTCCTAAGTTTCAGCGACGATATAGAATAATAGCAAACGCTAATATTTTTCCACAAAGTAACTGCAGCCAATCGCCATCGGTATACAGTTGGGGGCAAAGGTAAACAATTATTCACAATTGACAAACGACAATGCGGAAATTATTTTTGCAGGTTCTTCCAATAGTTATCGCCTGGGCTCCGGCAATTTATCGCCGAAGCGATAAATTGCCGGAGCCAAGGCGATAAATTGTTATATACAAGGCTCTACAGCAAATCATACAAAGAGATTTTACGAAACAGACAAAGGTATGCGTGTACAATAATCCACGCAAAAAAAAACATGCCAGGGGGCAAAAAAGTAATTGTGTCGGGGTGTTTTCTATATAGAAAAGTTCATAAATGGGCTGGCAATGGCAAACTGCCAATGCCAGCCCATTTATGAACTTTTATCACCTGAAATAGCGCTTGGACAGTCCAAGAACCGATGTTCATTCTCGTCGGCGGGATAAAAAAATGATTGAAATTATTTTGTTCTCCGCT
Organism: Bacteroidaceae bacterium; assembly: GCA_017517925.1. GTDB lineage: Bacteria > Bacteroidota > Bacteroidia > Bacteroidales > Bacteroidaceae > UBA1189. The sequence goes on from JAFWXS010000028.1 coordinate 25,480, forward strand.
CAGCTTGTTGTACCTTTGTCATTTGCAAGTAAAATCAGTATGGACGACAGTTATAAACGCAATGAAACAGGTAAAGCCCAAAAAGTTCCTGGGACAGCACTTTCTGAAGGACCTCTCCATAGCGAAGGCCATAGCAGACACTGTCGACAAATGTCCCTCATTGCCCATCCTTGAAGTGGGACCCGGCATGGGTGTGCTCACCCAATACCTTATCACCAAAGAACGTACCGTAGATGTGGTGGAGATTGACTATGAGTCGGTCGCCTATCTCCATGCGAACTATCCGCAACTGGAGGGGCACATCATCGAGGATGACTTCTTGAAGATGAACCTGGACAGATTGTTTGGCGGCAGCCCCTTCGTGCTCACCGGCAACTACCCCTACAACATATCGAGCCAGATATTCTTCAAGATGCTCGACAACAAGGACCGCATACCTCTGTGTACGGGTATGATACAGCGCGAGGTGGCGCAGCGGTTGGCAGCGCCTCCGGGCAGCAAGACCTACGGTATACTGAGCGTGCTGGTGCAGGCATGGTACGACGTAGAGTACCTGTTTACGGTGAGCGAGGGCGTCTTCAATCCTCCACCCAAGGTGAAGAGCGCGGTTATCTCGATGCGCCGCAACGAGGTCACCGACTTGGGGTGCGACGAGGCACTCTTCAAGCGCGTGGTGAAGACCACCTTCAACCAACGCCGCAAGACATTGCGCAACTCCATCAAGCCTCTCGTGCCGGGCGGACACCCCATACTGGCCGATGAGATATTCAACAAACGCCCCGAGCAGCTCTCGGTGGCCGACTTTGTGGAACTGACGAAGATGATTGAGGGCCTCCCCCCTGCCCCTCCCAAGGAGGAGTGAAGCAGACATCGCAGAGAACAATTAAATATTGTACAAACTTAATATAAGTAGGCCCAACTAATCCATTACCACGAGGACAAGATATTCCCCTTCTTGGGAGGGGTTAGAGGAGCCCCCAATTCGAATGAAAGACTCCATCATCCTGACACACGAATACATCGAGCAGATAGAGCAGCTCGTCGCCAATAAGCAAGCCGAAGAACTGAAACTGCGGCTTGCCGAGATGCACCCGGCGGACATAGCCGAGATGTGCGACGACATGTCTATCGAGGATGCCCGATACATATACCACCTGCTCGATGGTGAGGATGCTGCCGACGTGCTCATCGAGATGGATGAGGATGCACGTAACGAACTCCTCGAGGAGGTACCTTCGGAGACCATTGCCCGCAAGTTTATCGACTACATGGACACCGACGATGCCGTAGACATCATCCGTGACATGGACGAGGACAAGCAGGAGGAGATTCTTGCACACATCGAGGACATCGAGCAGGCAGGCGACATCGTGGACCTCTTGAAGTATGATGAGGACACCGCCGGTGGTCTCATGGGTACCGAGATGGTGATTGTGAACGAGAACTGGTCGATGCCCGACTGCCTGCGCGAGATGCGCCTCCAGGCCGAGGACCGCGACGAGATATACAACGTCTACGTGGTAGACGACGAGGAGCGCCTGCAAGGCGTGTTCCCGCTGAAGAAGATGATTACCAACCCCTCGGTGTCGAAAGTGAAGCATGTGATGGACCGCGACCTCATCAGTATCCATGTAGACACTCCCGTGGAGGAGGTGGTGCAGCTCATCGAGAAGTACAACTTAGTGTCGGTACCCGTCATCGACAGTATAGGCCGCCTCGTGGGACAGATTACCGTGGACGACGTGATGGACGAGATGCGCGAGCTGGCCGAGCGCGACTACCAGTTGGCATCGGGTCTCTCGCAAGACGTAGAGAGCGACGACAGTGTGATGAAGCAGACTCGCGCCCGACTCCCCTGGCTCCTCATTGGCATGGTGGGCGGATTGGCTACCTCGGCCATCCTCGGACTCTTCGACGGCGTGTTTGCCCAATACCCCGAGATGGCACTCTTCATCCCGCTCATCGGTGCTACGGGTGGTAACGTAGGTACACAGGCATCGGCTATCGTGGTACAAGGCTTGGCCAACAACTCGCTCGATATCAGTAACATGGGCCGACAGATTGTGAAGGAATCCTTCGTGTCGACCATCAACGCCGTCATCATCTCCATCGCCGTATTCGGCTACAACTGGTGGAAGTATGGCATAGGGTCGCCCGCCACCTACTCGGTGAGCCTCTCGCTCTTCTGCGTGGTGATGTTTGCCGCCCTCTTCGGCACCTTTGTGCCCATGACCTTGGAGAAACTCAAGATTGACCCTGCCATCGCTACAGGCCCCTTTATCTCCATTACCAACGACGTGATAGGCATGCTCATCTACATGGGCATCACCGTTTGGCTGGCGTAGAAGGCCTATTGATATAGTTCCCTTATCCCAACACCAACTCGCCGAAACAATCCGGACGGTGGAAGTTGGGATGCTCCGCAGTAATGGGATTCCACGACACAAAATGCGGTATAGGCAGATTGTCGCCACACTTGTAGACGTTGGCGCGCAGCTTGACGCCTTCTGCCAGCGATATCGGGTGTTTCTCGAACACGGCAGCCGGTATCACCAAAGCCAATTCCCAATCGGTAGACTCCATACGGTCACCAAAGGGTTCCCGACCGAGCGAGGCCCAGCGCTTCACCGTTGCCATTACCTCGGGGGAGATATGACTACGTCCACAATCATCACCACGCAACCCGATGAGTAGCGTGCCCACACAGTTGCACTCTATATTATAATAGGTATTCGAGTCGGCATTGCGGACGAAGCACTCCACGCACGAGTCGGTCCACACTTGGTCATTATCCCTACTATAGACAGCACGCACGCTCTGCTCGCTCACCTTATAGTGCAGCACCAATCCCTCAGGGCACCACGCCATACGGAATGCCACATCGGGACAATAGGGATACTCTTCGGGCCAATTGACCACGCCAACAGGCTCGAACGGAACGGACATGGCGTCCATAACTTGAGGAACATCGGCAGCCTCTTGGGGCAATGCCTTGATACGAGGTACGGTAATCGAACGCATCATGATATTCAAATATTTTAAGGTTTCTCTTCGGATACGCAAAAGTAACAATAAATTCCAATACGGTTGCCAAAATGAACAAAAATCTGCACAAAGAGCAGTATTTGCAACAAAATATCATCATGTATTGTTTTTTTCTTGCAATCTTATCAAAAAAAAACTTAAAAACCATTATCTTTGCGACTGATAAGAAAAGATTGATTGTAATACAGTAACATTATAGGTATTAGTTATGAAAGTACAAGAGACATTAGCCGTACTTAGAGAGCACTTCCCCGGTGAAGAGCTCTATTTTCAGGCCGTTGCAGAAGTGCTGGCCACCATCGAAGATGAGTATAACAAGCACCCCGAGTTTGAGGCTGCCAACCTCGTTGAGCGCCTCTGCGTGCCCGACCGTATAGTGACCTTCCGCGTCACATGGGTCGACGACAAAGGCAAGGTGCAAACCAATATGGGCTACCGTGTGCAGCACTCCAATGCCATCGGTCCGTACAAGGGCGGTCTCCGTTTCCACCCCTCAGTGAACCTCAGCACACTGAAGTTCCTTGCATTTGAGCAGACCTTCAAGAACGCGCTCACCACTCTACCGATGGGTGGTGCCAAGGGTGGCTCGGACTTCGACCCCAAGGGCAAGAGCGACAATGAGGTGATGCACTTCTGCCAGGCGTTCATGACAGAGTTGTGGCACAATATCGGTGCCGAGATGGACGTACCCGCCGGTGATATCGGTGTAGGTGCGCGTGAGGTAGGTTACCTCTTCGGTATGTACAAGAAGCTCACCCGCAACTTCGAAGGTGTGCTCACCGGTAAGGGACTCGACTTCGGCGGTTCACTGATCCGTCCCGAGGCTACCGGATATGGCAACATCTACTTCCTGCAGGAGATGCTCAAGACACGCGGCATCGACATCAAGGACAAGGTATGCCTCGTCAGCGGTTCGGGTAACGTAGCTCAGTACACAGTACAGAAGTGCATCCAGCTGGGTGCCAAGCCTGTGACCATGAGCGACTCAAACGGCTACATCTACGACCCCGCAGGTATCGACGAAGAGAAGCTCGCCTTCATCATGGAGCTGAAGAACGTACGTCGCGGACGTATCAAGGAGTATGCCGAGAAGTATGGCTGCAAGTACGTAGCAGGCGCAGCACCTTGGTATGAGAAGGGCGACATCGCACTCCCCTGCGCTACACAGAACGAGCTCAATGGCGAGCATGCCCGCGCACTCGTAGCCAATGGCTGCATCGCCGTATCAGAGGGTGCCAACATGCCCTCTACACCCGAGGCCGTTGAGACCTTCCAGGAGGCCAAGTTGCTCTATGCTCCCGGTAAGGCATCGAACGCCGGTGGTGTATCGGTATCAGGTCTCGAGATGACACAGAACAGCTACAAGCTGGGCTGGAGCGCCGAGAAGGTGGACAAGAAGCTCAAGAGCATCATGCAGAACATCCACGCATCGTGCGTGAAGTATGGCACACGCCCCGACGGATACATCGACTACGTGAAGGGCGCCAACGTGGCCGGCTTCATCAAGGTAGCCAATGCCATGATGGCTCAGGGTGTGATCTGATAATCGCAGAGACGAAGATAAATCGCAGAGAAAGGCGTGTCGTTTGACACGCCTTCTTTGTTATGTGAATTGCTTTCAAATTAGTATCTTTGCAAGGGGAAATGGATAGAGTGAATCGATGACGATAACGAAAACTTATTGATATTAAGATTCTATGCAAATTCATTTTAGTTGGCTGGCAGGTTTTTTGTTACTTGTCGGTAAATCCAGCGTATGCTTCTATAAACAAGATAGATATAAGTTTCTATATGTACAATAATCCACGTCAAGAAACATACCTGGAGGCAAAAAAGTAATTATATTGGGGTGTTTCCTATATAGGAAAGTTCATAAATGGGGTGGCTGTGGCAGAGGGACTATTCTTTTAGATTGACTCTGCCAATGCCAACCGATTTATGAACTTTTGTCACCTGAAATTGGTGTCGCAGCCTTTAGCGACTACGATGTCATGTATCTTTTATCTATGTTTGCATAGCTTGAATTTAGGCGGCGGCTTGGAAATGCTCAAATCAATTTGGCATTTCGCCCGCCTTGCACTAATTTTAGTGACTTCGTCACAGAAGGTACACGGTGGCTCGGGATAAAAATAAATAGATTTATTTTGTTCTCCGCTCGGCTTGTTGTACCTTTGTCGATATGAACGTAGAGAAGCGCGTACAGGACTTTATCCGCAAACAACAACTTTTTGCTGACGATGCAGAGGTGCTGGTTGCCCTGAGCGGTGGTGCCGACTCGGTGGCACTGCTCCGTATCCTCGTGCGACTAGGCTACCGCTGCCGAGCCGTACACTGTAACTTCCATCTGCGCGATAAGGAAAGTGACCGTGACGAGCAGTTTGTGACAGACCTGTGCCGCACACTCAACGTGGAATGCGAGGTGGTGCACTTCGACACCTCGGCTTATGCTGCGGAGCACAAGCAATCCATAGAGATGGCGGCTCGCGAACTCCGCTACCGCGAGTTTGAGCGGCTGCGCCGAGAGCATAATCTCGACGTGATTGCCGTAGCCCACCATCAGGACGATGCCGTGGAGACCCTACTACTCAACCTCATCCGTGGAGCGGGTATCAATGGGCTGACGGGGATGCGTGTCAAGAACGGACATGTGGTGCGCCCTCTACTGTGCCTCACACGAGAAGACATCACTGGTTATCTCGATCAGAAAGGACAACCCTACGTGACCGACAGCACCAATCTCACCGACATGTATGCCCGCAACAAGGTGCGCCTCAATCTGCTTCCCCTGATGGAGCAGATAAACCCCACCGCCAAAAGCAACATCATGCAGGCCGCCCTTCATTTGGGCGAAGCGGCCACGATATACAACAAGGTGATGACTGAGACCAATGCGCATATCGTAATCCCCCGTGCCGAGGGTTGCGACATCAGCATACCTGCCCTGCTCGACACCGACGTGCCGAAAGCCCACCTCTTTGAGTTGCTGTATCCCTACGGATTCAATTCGGCACAGGTAAGAGACATCTTGCGTTCACTATCCTCCGAAGCCGGTCGTGTGTTCCAAGCCGCCAATTACACCTTGCTGCGCGACCGCACTCACCTGCTCCTGCGTCCCATAACACAAGACACCGCTGTAGATACAATATATACCCTGCCTGAAGAGGGCACTATGCAACTCCCCGACGGTACCCGTCTCAACATCTATACCATAAAGCCCGATGCCACATGGCAGGTACCCCGACGGAGCGATATGGTATGCCTCGATGCGTCACGCATCGCCCAGCCTCTCACCCTGCGACACCCTCGACAGGGCGACCGCTTCAGTCCCTTCGGAATGAGGGGAAGCAAACTTCTAAGCGACTTCTACACCGATATCAAACTACCCCACACTGAAAAGTCGCACCAGTGGCTCCTATGCCATGGAGAGGAAATAGTATGGGCCGTGGGTCTGCGTGGTAGCGAGAGGTACAGATTGGACAAAAATACAAAAAAAGTCATTTGCATCGAGCGATTAACTACAAATGATTAACTCTTCACTTTTCACTCTTAACTTCTAACAATGATATACCCGAATAATTTCGAGCAAAAGATAGGATTCGACCAGATACGTCACCTCCTCGGTGGCCGATGCTTGAGCACACTGGGCAGAGACAAGGTAGAGGAGATGCAGTTCTCCGCAGATAGCGAGGTAGTGATCCGCCTGCTAGACGAGACAACGGAATTTGTGCATATCATCCAAGAGGAGGATGACTTTCCCTGTCAATACTTCTTCGATGTGCGCCCCGCCCTACACCGCGCCAGCATCGTGGGCATGTACCTGGACGAGGGCGAACTATTCGACCTGCGCCGCTCGCTCGAGACGATAAGTCAGATTGTACGGTTTCTGAGCCCACAGACCCTCTTAAATTCTCCCTGTAAGGGAGGACTTGAGGCTCCACAATGTCAGTCCCCCCTCCCTTATAGAGAGGGAGGGAGTGGGTCTCCCGAGGGAGGCTCCTACCCTAACCTCTCCGCTTTAGCCTCAGAGGTACAATCTTTCCCAATACTCATACGCCGCATCGACGGCATCGTCAATAAGTTTGGAAAAATCAAAGACAACGCCTCGCCTGCCCTTGCCAACATACGCCGCGAATTGGCTGCCACCACAGGCAGCATATCACGCACGCTCAACTCCATACTGCGCTCGGCACAAGCCGAAGGCATCGTGGAGAAGGACGTGAACCCCACGGTACGTGACGGTCGCCTGGTAATCCCCGTGGTGCCCGCACTGAAGCGCCGTATCAAGGGAATCGTACACGACGAGTCGGCCACCGGCAAGACCGTCTACATCGAGCCCGCCGAGGTGGTAGAGGCCAACAACCGCATCCGCGAACTCGAAGGCGAGGAGCGCCGCGAGGTGATACGCATCCTCACAGAGTTTACCGACGAGATGCGCCCACAGATATCCGAGATACTGGAGTCCTACTCTTTCCTGGCCGAGATAGACTTCATCCGTGCCAAAGCCCTCACCGCCATCGACATGGATGCCATACGTCCCGAACTGTGCGACCATCCTCATATCGACTGGGTGGAGGCCGAACACCCCTTACTGCGCATCACACTGACCAAACATGGCAAGAAGGTAGTGCCGCTCGACATCAAACTGAGCCGCGAACAAAGGATACTCATCATCTCGGGGCCCAACGCCGGTGGTAAGTCGGTATGCCTAAAGACCGTGGGCCTACTGCAATACATGCTGCAGTGCGGACTGCTCATCCCCCTGAAGCGGGCGAGCCGTGCCGGCATTTTCCGCAGCATATTTATAGATATAGGCGACGAGCAGAGCATCGAGGACGACCTCAGCACCTACAGCAGCCATCTGCTGAACATGAAGCACATGATACGCGAGGCCGACGCTGAGAGTCTCATCCTCATCGACGAGTTTGGTAGTGGTACCGAACCTCTCATCGGTGGTGCCATTGCCGAAGCCGTGTTACGCCGCTTCAACGACAAGCGTGCCTATGGTGTCATCACCACGCACTACTCTAACCTGAAGCAGTTTGCCGATAGCCACGAAGGAGTTGTCAATGGAGCCATGCTCTACGACCGCCATCTGATGCAAGCACTGTACCAATTGCAGATAGGCAACCCCGGCAGTTCGTTTGCCGTAGAGATAGCCCGCAAGATAGGTCTCCCCGAAGAGGTCATCGCCGAAGCCGCTGAGATTGTAGGCAGCGAGTACATCCAGTCCGACAAATACCTACAGGACATCGTACGCGACAAGCGCTATTGGGAGACTAAACGTCAGAACATACGTCAGAAGGAGAAACAACTCGAAGGCCTCATCGCCCAATACGAAAGCGAAATGGAGGAGTTGAAGAAGTCGCGCAAGACAGTCATCCGCGAAGCCAAGGAGGAGATGAAACAACTCCTACAAGAATCTAACGCACGCATCGAGAACACCATACGCACCATCAAGGAGGCACAAGCCGAGAAGGAACAGACACGCCAGGCACGCCAAGAGTTGGCTGAGTGGCGCGAAGCCGTAACCGACAACACTACCGATGAGTACGAAGCACGCATACAACGCAAGATGGAACAACTGCGTGCACGGCAGGAGCGTAAAAAAGAGAAGAAGAAGACCCACCCCAACCCCTCTCTCCATGGAGGGGCTTCACAGACATCGCGGAGTCCTCTCCCCATAGAGGGGGAGATGCCCGGAGGACAGAGAGGGGCTCTAACTGTGGGTTCCCTCGTCCGCATCAAGGGCCAACAGACCATCGGCACCATTGAGCAGATCAACGGCAAGAACGCCACGGTGACCTTCGGCATGATGCGCACCGTGACCAAACTCTCCAAACTGGAAGCCTCGACACAGGAAGCCGCACGCCAGCAGGAGGCCGAGCGACCACGCGCATATACCTATTTAAGTAAAGAGACCCAAGAGAATATCTCGGAGCGCCGCCTGCACTTCAAGCAAGACATCGACGTGCGTGGCATGCGTGGCGAGGAGGCCCTACAAGCCGTAACCTACTATATCGACGATGCCGTACTGCTCAGTATGCCCCGCGTGCGCATACTGCACGGCACGGGCAACGGTATCCTGCGCACCCTTATCCGCCAATACCTCGAGGCCAACCCTGCCGTAGCGAGCTGCCGCGACGAACACGTGCAGTTTGGCGGAGCGGGCATCACAGTTGTTGAATTACATTAAAACATATCCTCCATGAAAACCGAACTTTGCTCCTATTCCATTGTTGCATGCCACACGGCAGCACGCCTGGGTATAGACCGCGTGGAGCTGTGTGCATCGCCTGCAGAGGGGGGTGTCACTCCTTCCATTGCCGCCATAAGGGAAGCCTGCGCTATTCCAAACCTCGAAGTAAGCATCATGATACGTCCACGAGGAGGAGACTTCCTCTATTCTGACGAGGAGTTTAATCTCATGCTGAGAGACATCTACTATGCACGGGAAGCTGGTGCTACGGGTGTCGTATTCGGGTTACTCACTGCCGATGGAAAAGTCGATATCGCACGCACCCGACAACTCGTAGCAGCAGCACAAGGGATGGACACCACTTTCCATCGTGCCATCGACATGACACAGGACTATCTACAAGCCGTAGAGGACATCATCACTACGGGATGTACCCGCATACTCACCTCGGGAGGATATGACAAGGCCATCGACGGCATTGACAACATCGCACAAGCCGTAACCATAGCTGCACAACGCATAGAGGTGATGGCAGGCAGCGGAGTATCTTCGGCCAATGCCCTGCAACTGGCTGCAACAGGGGTCGATGCTCTGCACTTCAGTGCTAAGAAAATGATACACGGCGAGATGAACTACCGCAACCCACATATTTCGATGGGAGGTACCGCCGACATCGACGAGTATGCCTTGAGAGTAATCGATAAGGAAGAGGCATTGCACATCGTAAAACTGTTAAAATCACATAAGCTATGAAGAAGATACTGTACTTAATGGTTGTCGTCGCAGCAAGTGTAGTCGCTCTATCTGCATTACGCACCCCACAACCCCACAATCCCGCACTGGAGGCCGCTATCGGAGCCTCATCGCGTCCCGAAGCGTTGCAGCAACTACTCAAGAAGAACGACAAGCACCACCGCGAGGCATTGGAGTACCTCATCACCCATATGCCAACAGCAGACCGCGACACCATGCCTCTCGACCTCCTCAAGGAAAACGTGGAGTATGCCTTCATGGCCTACGACAAATATCCGTGGACAAAGGCATTGCCCAAGGAAATATTCTACACCGACGTGCTTCCCTACTACGTTGTGGACGAGGTGCGCGACTCGTGGCGCCGCGAGCTGTACGAACTGTTTGCTCCGCTGGTAGACACCTGCACCACCATGTACAGCACACTGTGTGCCGTCAACAGCAATATTCCCAGAATAACAGGCGTAGAGTACAATACCCGCCGCGAGAAGACCAATCAGAGTCCGCGCGAGTCAATGCGGCAAGGTATGGCGTCATGTACGGGACTCTCCATTCTGCTCGTTGATGCTTACCGCGCTGTAGGTATTCCCGCACGCTTCGTAGGTACTGCTTCATGGCACGACAACCGCGGCAACCACAGTTGGACAGAGGTGTGGCTCGACGGCGAGTGGCGCGTGACAGAGTATTACTTTCCCTCGCAGTTAGACCATCTATGGTTTATGGCCGATGCAGCCAAGGCCAACCCTAATGACCGCAACTATGCCATCTATGCCACCCGGTTCGGAGAGGCACCCGACTGGTTCCCCATGGTGTGGTGCGCCGAAGAAGAAGATACTCCTGTAGACTCGCTGCCCCGATATATCGGAGCCGAGAACGTGACACAGCACTACATCGACCTTGCCCACGAGCAGCAGACACGCCACACCGAAGCAGGCACCCACACACTCCTGCGCATTGCCGGCTATACCAAGCAGGGAGCTACGCAGCACTCGGAAGACAGGGTGGTAATCGGAGTGGACATCTTTGCAGGAAGCGAGCAGATGGGAGGTGGCCTTACCTCAAGCCCCGTGCACGACATGAACGACGTATTCTCCCTATTCGTACCCAAAAACGCCACCTACGAACTACGTTATAACAATGCTGCCGGACATCTGCAACGACAGACTGTAACTGTAGGCGAAGAGCCCACGACAGTAAATATATATCTACAATAAAGAGAGCCATGCCTACCCCTCCCTACCGCGAGATAACCTCCATCGACGAACTGCGCAATCTGCTCCACCAGCAAGAACGCATAGAACGGTGTGCCTTCCAGGATATGGACTTTACCGAACTCTCAGAGGAGTCTCATACGGCACGCTACTTTGACTGCCTGTTCATGGGTTGCATCTTCAGCAAGACCATGCGTATACAGATAGACAAGAGTTGCCTAATCTTCTCTCACATCGATGTACCATACAATTGTTTCCAGAGCATTCTCTACACCGCCAATACTCTGTATGACAACTATATCATAGGTCATCCCGAGAGCTACCGCGAGTGCTTCGACTATAAGGTATACCAGCACTACTTGAGCACGGGGAAGACAGCCACCGATATCAAAGAGACTTTAGCTCGCAGCTTGCACGACCATGCCATAGGCGACACTTTATACGAACTGCTGGCTCAATATGACGAACGTCACGTGGCAGGTATCATGGGTGGGCACGGACTCTTGCGCACCACTCCCGAATACCGCAAGATTGCCCTCATAAGCAAGCACCTTACCGAAGAGGGGTATCTCATGGTGAGCGGTGGAGGCCCCGGTGCCATGGAAGCCACTCATCTGGGAGCATGGATGGCCGGATACACCGACAAGGAGATAGACGAAGCCATCGGCATATTGAGCCAAGCGCCCTCATACGAAGATACGCAGTGGCTCGACACAGCCATGCGTGTGTGCGCCCTATATCCCAGCCCTCGCTACGCAAGCCTCGGGGTGCCTACCTGGCTCTACGGCCACGAACCCGCTACGCCCTTTGCCACACACATAGCCAAATACTTCGACAATGCTTTGCGTGAAGATGGCATACTTACCATCGCCAAGGGAGGCATCATATACTCACCCGGCAGTGCGGGTACCATGCAGGAGATATTTCAGGATGCCGTACAGAATCATTACCTGAGCTTCGGGTATGCCAGTCCGATGGTGTTCCTCGGTACCCGATACTGGACCGAAGAAATGCCCGTATACCCTATGTTGCAACAGCTCAACGAGCGAGGAAAGTACCGCAATCTATTGCTTTCCATATCGGACGACGAACATGAGATCGTGACAACCATTCAACGATTCGTAGCGTCATAAACACCAAAAACAAAAGCCATCATGTCCCCTTTTCTACAAGCAGTAGCCCACGATGTGTACCGCCGCTATGGCGACAACTTGAGCCGCACGGCAGTGATATTCCCCGGCAAACGTGCGGGATTGTGGTTCGACCGTTACCTGTACGAATGTGCCGGGCATCCGTTGTGGTCTCCGGCCTACGTGTCGGTAGACGAACTCTTCGACAGCCTCTCATCGCTCGAAAAGGAGTCACCCATACGCACCATATGCCTGTTGTACGAGATTTTCTGCCGCTTCACGGGGAGCACCGAGTCGCTCGACGACTTCTACCATTGGGGCGAGCTGATGCTGTCGGACTTTGACGACATCGACAAGAACTGTGTGGAGGCCGACCGCCTCTTCGTGAACCTTGCCGACATCAAGGATGTGGAGAGCCGGTTCGACTACCTCAACGCAGAGCAGCGCGAGCTGCTTGCCCGCTTCTTTGCTGGGCTAAGCAGCAGTACCGAGCGCACCGAGCTGAAGCGCCGCTTCATCGAACTGTGGCAGGCGATGGGCAATATATACAAGGGACTGCACACGACACTCAGTGTCAAGGGGCTCGCCTATGAAGGCATGATGTACCGCGATGCCATAGAGCACTTCGATGCCTCGCTGCTCACCTACGACCATTATGTCATCGTAGGGTTCAACGTACTCAACCGTGTAGAGCAAGCCCTCTTCGACCGTCTCAAGGAGAGTGGAAAAGCACTCTTCTACTGGGATTATGACCGTTACTACTACGACAATCCACACCACGAGGCGGGCACCTTCGTTCGCGAGAACATCGCACGCTACGGCAATGCGCTCGACGGTGACGACACCTTGTATGACCACCTTGCCCATCTGCCCGAAATCACCTACATCAGTGCCCCCACCGACAATGCACAGGCACGATACCTGCACACATGGTTAGACACCCACCTCACCGACCGCGAGGAGGAGACCGCCATAGTGCTCTGCAACGAAGACATCGCCCCCACCGTGCTGCACGCCCTGCCAGGCGACAGGCTGAGGAATGTGAACGTCACCATGGGAGCGAAGCTGACACAAACATCCGTATACACCCTCGTAAGCGTCTACCTCGACCTGCACACCAAGGGCTATGACGAAGCACAGGATATGTACATGATTGACCGCGTGGATGCACTCCTCTCCCACCCCTACATCGTACGTCTCTACCCCGATGCCGAGTCCTTGCGCCACAGGCTCACAGACAGCAAGCGTATCTATATACCTTCGGGCACAGCAGGGATTGTCGAGGCTGGGATGGAGCACCTCTTTGCACACCCCGCCGACAACCGTTCATTGCTCTCCTCCATCGCCATGCTCATCAGCCACACGGGGCGTCTCTTCAGTGGAGCCGGCAAGGAGGACTACTTCACCCAGCTGGGCGAGGAGGCCCTCTTCCAGGTACACCGCGTGGTAGAGAGCTTCAAGACCCTCGTCGAGGAGGGCACCCTGCACATTGCGACCAAAACCTTAGTGCGCCTGATGCAACGCGTGATGACCCAGATGTCCATCCCCTTCCATGGCGAGCCTGCCATAGGGCTGCAGGTGATGGGCGTACTCGAGACGCGCAATCTCGACTTCCGCCACATCATCCTCCTGTCGGCCAACGAGGGCAAGTTGCCCAAGAACGCAAGCGAAGTGTCGTTCATCCCCTACAACCTGCGCGAGGCCTTCGGCATGAACACCATACAGCGGCAGAATGCCGTATATGCCTACTATTTCTACCGCATGATACAACGCGCCGAGCAGGTGACCATCGTATACAACAACGGCACCGACGGCATGAACAAGCAGGAGCCCTCGCGCTACATCATGCAGCTGCAGGTGGAGTTTCCCGGCAAGCTCCATCCCCGCGAACTGCACTCGCCCTCGCGTCCCGCCCCGTCCGAGGCGATTGTAGTGGAGCAGACCAATGACACACGCCACAAGCTGCAGGAGCACTTCCGCTACAGTCCGGAGAAGAAGCCCCTCTTCCGCCTCTCCCCCTCAACACTCAACGACTATCTCGACTGCCGCCTGCGCTTCTACCTCAAGCACATCGAAGGGTTAGCCCCACCCGAAGAGCCCAATGCCGATGTCGACGTAGCAGCACTGGGTACCATATTCCACAAGAGTGCTGAACTTGCCTACGACCGCCTCACCGAGCGCAGCCACACCATCACCAAGGCCGACATCGAAGCGCTCCTGAAAGAGGAACACCACGTGCAGGGGTTCGTCGACGAGGCCTTCCGCACCGAGTTCTTCCACTCCGAGCCCGATGTCCCGCTCCATTACAACGGTACCCAGCTCATCGTGCGCCACGTCATCGGCAGCTACCTGCGCCAGCTGCTGCGCATAGACCATCGCCGCGCCCCCTTCGACTACATACAGAGCGAGAAGAAGATACGCCAAGTATTATCCATCGTGAGCCACGGCACCCCGCTCGACATCCTGCTCGGAGGCACCATAGACCGTATAGACAGCAAGCGAGATGAGAGCGGGCACGAGGTGACACGTATCATCGACTACAAGACAGGCGGCAGCCAGAAGACGATAAAGAGCATCGACGAGCTCTTCCATCGCGACAAGCCGCGCGACGGCTACGTGTTCCAGGCCTTCTACTACGCCTACCTCATGAGCAGCGAGTATGAGCGCATAGCCCCATCGCTCCTCTTCGTACGCAATACCTCGGACGAAGCCTTCGAGCCACACATCCTCATCGACAAGCACCCCGTAGAGGACTTTGCCCCCAACCGCGAAGCCTTTGCCAAGCAGCTCCACGAAACCATAGAAGAGATATTCAACAGCGACGTGCCCTACACAGCCACCACCAACAAGGAGGCTTGCAAATACTGCAAGTTCACCTCGCTGTGTGGGAAGAAGGGAAGAGTTTCCTAATCGAATCTCCAACACCAACATTAGGCATAACAACATCAAACAAAACATACTCATTTTTCCCTACATGATCAAAAAAATGTCACCGATTCGTTGCTGTTTATAAAAAAACAATTACCTTTGCACCAACAAACGTGAATTTGCAAGCAATGCACAACTTTGGCTTTACATATTACACCTATTTTTACTTTTACTTTAGTACGAAGTAGAGCGGGATGGGTTATGTAGCAACAAATGGTTATGTAAGACATATTGTAAAAGATACACGCAAGTCCCGCTCAGCAATGGCGGGACTTACTTATTAAATTAAATAGATATGAGGTTATGAACAAAGCAAGCAAGACATACGCTATACAGCCGGCCGACAGACTCGGTTCGGTAAGCGAGTACTACTTCTCGCGCAAGCTCAAGGAGGTGGCTGCCATGAACGCTGCCGGCATGCAGGTGATAAGCCTTGGTGTGGGGAGCCCCGACATGCCGCCCTCGGAAGAGACCGTGGAGACGCTCTGCACCGAGGCACACAACCCCGACGGCCATGGCTACCAGCCCTACGTAGGCATACCCGAGTTGCGCGAGGCATTCTCACGTTTCTATAAACGCTGGTATGGCGTGGAGCTCGATGCCAAGAGCGAGATACAGCCGCTCATCGGCTCCAAGGAGGGTATACTGCACGTGACACTGGCTTTCGTGAACCCCGGCGAGCAGGTGCTCGTGCCCAACCCCGGCTACCCCACCTATACCTCGCTGAGCCGTCTGCTTGGTGCCGAACTGGTACACTACGACCTCAAGGAGGAGAATGGCTGGATGCCCGACTTCGAGCAGCTGGAGGGGATGGACCTCTCGCGTGTGAAACTCATGTGGACCAACTACCCCAACATGCCCACGGGAGCCAATGCTACGCCCGAACTGTATGCACGCCTAGTCGAGTTTGCACGCCGCAAGGGTATCGTCATCGTCAACGACAACCCCTACAGCTTCATACTCAACGATCATCCTCTGAGCATCCTCTCCGTAGAGGGGGCACGGGAGTGCTGCATCGAGTTCAACTCCATGAGCAAGAGCCACAACATGCCCGGATGGCGCATAGGCATGATAGCCGCCAACCCCACCTTCATCAGCTGGATACTCAAGGTGAAGAGCAATATCGACAGCGGTATGTACCGAGCCATGCAGCTGGCCGCAGTAAAGGCACTCGATGCCGAGGCCGACTGGTACGAGGGCAACAACGCCAACTACCGTGCACGCCGTGCCACAGCCGAAGCCATCATGGACGCCCTGGGCTGCACCTACGACGAGCATCAGGTAGGCATGTTCCTCTGGGGGCGCATCCCCGACCACTATGCCGACGTAGAGGAGCTCACCGAACGTGTACTGCACGAAGCCCGCGTATTCATCGTGCCGGGATTCATCTTCGGCAGTAACGGAAGCCGCTACATACGCATCTCCTTGTGTGCAAAGAACGAACGATTGAATGAAGCATTGAATAGAATAAAAAAGATAATATAAGATGAACTTACAACCTATCAAACTCGCAGGCATTGAGGACCGCCGTCCTCTCGTGGTAGCAGGTCCGTGCAGCGCCGAGACCGAAGAACAAGTGATTAACACCGCCACCCAGCTGGCCAAGAAGGGTATCAAGATATTCCGCGCAGGCATCTGGAAGCCGCGCACCAAGCCCGGAGGCTTCGAGGGCATCGGCACCGAAGGACTCGGATGGCTACAGCGCGTAAAGCGTGAGACAGGCATGTATGTGACTACTGAGGTGGCCACAGCCAAGCATGTGGAAGAGGCCCTGAAGGCTGGCGTTGACATCCTGTGGATAGGTGCCCGCACCTCGGCCAACCCCTTTGCCATGCAGGAACTGGCCGACTCGTTGCAGGGTGTTGACGTACCCGTATTTGTGAAGAACCCCGTCAACCCCGACCTCGAACTGTGGATTGGTGGCATGGAGCGCCTCAACAATGCCGGCATCACACGCCTCGGTGCCATACACCGCGGATTCAGTACCTATGAGAAGAAGATATACCGCAACCTTCCCCAGTGGCACATTCCCCTCGAGCTGCGCCGCCGCTACCCCGACCTCCCCATCCTGTGCGACCCCAGCCACATCGGTGGCAAGCGCGAGCTCATAGCCCCGCTCTGCCAGCAGGCCATGGATCTCAACTTCGACGGTCTCATCATCGAGAGCCACTGCAACCCCGACCAGGCATGGAGCGACGCCTCGCAACAGGTGACCCCCGAGGCACTCGAGTATATCCTCGAAATGCTCGTCATACGTGCCGAGACACACAGCACCGAAGACCTCGGACAGCTGCGCAAGCAGATTGACGAGTGTGACGACAACCTCATCCAGGAGCTGGCCAAGCGTATGCGCGTAGCCCGCGAGATAGGTATGTTCAAGAAGGAAAACGGCGTCACCGTATTCCAGAATACCCGCTACAACGAAATCCTCGAGAAGCGCGCCAAGCAGGGCGAACAGTGCCAGATGAGCGGCGAGTTCATGAAGAAAATCTTCGAGGCCATCCACGAGGAGTCGGTGCGCCAGCAGATAGAGATCATCAACAAATAAACGATGAATAAGGTAAGGTAGCATTGGCTACTACACCCCACGAGGAGAGCAACATAGGCATCGGCGAGGTGAACTGGCTGAGCCACCTCTACCGCGGCGACGAACGCCCGGTGAAGGTGATGCGGCTGGACTATGCGCTATAGTGGCGAAGTCACGGTGAATGGTTCCCAACAAGATGGCATAACACTCATTCTATCGCACTCTTCGTAAATTCCTTCATCGGAATCACATATCCCTTCTGCACCCAACGGAATGACACCTCATTCGTGACTGTGGAGCGTACGATGCCGATGACATCGGATGGTAGCAGGGTACGGAGGAAAGGGTATTGATTGATGTCGATGGTATAGTCAGTCTGCTCACCCTCTCGTTCTACTGCGATGGTCAATGAGTATCGGTCTATCGTAACGTTCTCCACCACATAGTCCCTCAGGTATTCAATCCCTTCGAAGGCAAACACCGCGTTCGTGACACACTCGGGAATATTATCGTTGTATCCTCTCATCACATTGGCCCATATCTTGGCATCCTTTCCTTGCGGATTGTCAAGGTCTATGCGGTGTAGACAAGGAGGGAAGCCATACTTGGCTTGCTGCTCCTTGGAGACTTTGACGGAGAGTTCAGTATGGTTCTCGTTCCACTCATAGTTAGCCATGATGGGCTTGCGCTCCTTGGTCACCTCCATTTGCACCATGCCCAGGCTCTCGTTGAAGAGCAATGGAAGGATTTGTATGACGGAGAACTCCTCCTTGTTTCGCCCCACCTCTATCTCCAGTGCATAGTACAGACCATGCGTGCCTTCTCCTACCTGTATCTCCATAAGGTGCCACAAACGTGCCTTCTCCTTGTATACAGTTCCTGGTTCTATCCAGTAACTGTCGTCGCCCAGGTTGTAGAGGGCAAAGGAGCGTACTGTGCGGTCCAATGTGTCGGATTCGGCATAGTGCAGCAACGCCAGTGCTCCATAGTAGATGAGGTCCCACGTACACCCTAAACTATACTCCTTTATGTATCCTTCTCTGAATACATTGTTTATGCTCGACCTCGGTCTGTCGCAGTTCTCGTAGTTCTGTTGTAGCCACTCGTGCAACTTGTTGAGTTCGCCGAGCAGGTCAAAGTCCTTGGCATACGCATCCACCCCCTCTTCTTCGAAATAGTAGTGTGCCATCATCATCCAAAATGGGTCGGTATCCTCGGTACGTAGATCCATCAATTCAGGCCATACCTCGCGTTGGAACCTCTCGGGGAATCGCTCGGCATCGCCCAGCATCACTCCCTGCAGCACCCACAGGTGACGGTCCTCGACGTCTATTCCCTCCGTGCCCTTCTCCTTTATCAAGCGCTTGAGGGTACGACAATTCTTCACAGCACGTGCCGCATAGAACAACTGTTCATCGGTACCCTCCATGAAGGCTATCAACTTATCCCAAGCCTCCTCGATGGCTCCAGCCGATGCCTCGCCCTGCTGTATGCGGTAGATTGATGTCTTACCTTTGTAGCCCAGCCGTTTGGCCAGTGCCGATGCCGACGGAGCGAATACACATCCGTTGATCAGTAACTGCAGTGCATCCTGCTTATCTTGCGTTTCGGGGTCGAGTGTTTTCATCTGTACATGGTTTTACTTTGTACAAAAGTACGCAAACTTTTCAATAGTACCAAAACTGGGTGGTTTTGGTACTATTTCCATCATGCCCAAATATCCGCTCTCACATCTCTTTATATATAGCATGCAAGGCCTTACCTTTGCGATGTCAAATCTCCAACAAAGGTCACGTATGAACACGAAGGGGAGTTAAATAACTCAATAGTACATAAATAGTCAATTGTAAATAGTCAAATAGTAAATTAAATCTATGAACGTAAAAGAATTGATGAAGCGCTTCCTCGAGGAGGAGGGCTTCAAGAACGAGTGGGAAGAGGCTGGTGTCCTCTTCAAGTTTCAAGGGCTAAAGATCTGGTGCGAGTTCTACGAAAACCACGACAACTATTTAGAGTTTACCATATCCTTTCCCTCAGAGGTTCCTCGTTGTGTGGCTCTCGACCTCTGCAACGAACTCAACCCCTCCAGTGTACTTAAGCACTATCTCGTTGACGATGACACGCTGGTGATTTCTTTTGGTGAGTTCAAGGATGCTCCCATTGTATCGAACGAGACAGTGATGGAAGCCCTCGAGCTCCTTGTCCATGGCGCCTACCGTTTCGATGAACGTATGGATGAGATGAAATCCTACCTCTCCCACCCTGCGAGCAAGACGGTAAACTGAGTATCTCTCCCGCGAATGTTTTTTATTCTCCCACAAATGTCACGGATGACCACGAAATATTAGTTTAGAGTTTTAATGTTTAGGGAGCCATCCGGACGACAGCACAAGCGTAGCGCGTGTGAGATTTGTGTAAATTCGTGCCATTTGTGGGCGTTAAATAAAGAATCTGTTTGGATTTTATTTCAAGTTTAGTTGAGAGGTATTTTTGAGCAGATTTGCACTGTTTGGTCGCAGCAAATAGTGGTCTATTTGCAAGAACAAAGAGTGTAAAGATGGTAAAAAGAGCCTCAAATAAACTGAAAAGTATAACATAAAACTTATTAGCGGTAAAATCCAAACAGAT
>JAFWXS010000029.1 GCA_017517925.1 Bacteroidaceae bacterium
GCCTACTCCTACATGGCCCTCGTGCCCGTGATCCAGCGCCCCATCATGCGCCTGCTCACCACCAAGAAGGAGCGCCTCATCCGCATGGAGGCTCCCCGTCAGGTATCACAGACCGAGAAGATCATCTTCCCCATCGTAGGTCTGCTGCTCACCGCGTTCATCGTGCCCAGCGGTCTGCCCCTCCTAGGTATGCTCTTCTTCGGTAACCTGCTCAACGTAAGTGGCGTAACCGGCCGTCTGGCCGAGGCAGCCAAGGGTCCGCTGATCAACTGCGTCACCATCCTGCTCGGTCTCACCGTAGGTGCCTCTACCCAGGCAAGCGAGTTCCTCACCCCCTCTACGCTGAAAATCCTCCTCGTAGGTATCACCGCCTTCGTCATTGCCACCGCCAGCGGAGTACTGTTCGTGAAGTTCATGAACCTCTTCCTCCCGAAGGGCAAGAAGATCAACCCGCTCATCGGCAACGCCGGTGTATCTGCCGTGCCTATGGCAGCCCGTATCTCTCACGACGAGGGTCAGAAGGCCGACCCCACCAACTACCTGCTCATGAATGCCATGGGTCCCAACGTAGCTGGTGTTATCGGTTCGGCCTGTGCCGCCGGTGTATTGCTCGGATTCCTTATATAGTTCCTATGTTTGTAATGTGAAAAAGCACAAGTCAAGTACATTCAATATGATAATAGGGAGCGTCCACCATGGATGCTCCCTATTATCATTAAATCCAATTTATCCTTTTCTCATTGCCATTTTAGAAAATATACACCTTACAACATTCCATGATAACAAGTTTTTATTTCTTCACCTTTGCGATAAACTTGTTGATTTTATTCACCGCCTTAGCATACCGCTTGACATTGCACTCTCCTGCCATCACGCGAGCGGCGTATGCCTCCAGCTCCTTGCGTTCGTCGAGTTCCTTCAGCGTGTAGCAGGGAATGGCAAGCTGGCTCATACTCTGCACAGCCTCGCCCACTGCCGACCATGCCTCAAGACGCTGACGCTCGGCATCGGTAATCTGTATCACTGAACCATGGCGAGGAGTGAAGTTACCACCAGTGGGAGTATCCTGTACATACTCGAAATGCTTCAGGTCGCGACTCTTACAGAACTGGTAATGGCCATTGGCATAGCAGTCATACATGAGGATATACTCCTCTCCGCCGATGAGAGGGAACACGCTGGAACCCTCCACGGGGAACTGTCCGGGCTTCTGCAGATGGCGATACTCCACCTCATAGGGGCCTGTGAGGCTCTTGCTCGTGGCACGCAACACACCCTGGCGGGTACGGAAGTTACCCTTGGGATTCACTACCGAGCGGCCTTCATCCTTGAAGAAAAGCACGTATTCTCCGTTCCTCTCGTCATACACGATATCGCCATCGATAGAGGCTGTGCCAAAGTCAAAGAGCAAGCGGGGCTCGCTGAGGTCGGTAAAGTCCTCATTGGCATACGAGTAGTAGATACGGAAGTAGGGCTGGTTGAAGTTGGGGTCGTCAGTCGGGTACTCCCAGTCGTGACGTCCTATAGAGTAGTATACCATATACTTGCCCTCTTCCTCATCCCAGATGGTCTGCGGTGCCCATACGGCATGAAGGTTCTTCTCGTCAAATCCTTCAAGATTGGGGAAGCGGGTAGGAAAATGTATGGCCGTATGCTCCCAGTGCAACAGATCGGTACTCTTCATCAGCACAATACCATCGTTGCTCTGCCATCCCTGTGAAGAGCGCATGTCAGTGAGCACCATATAGAAGGTCTTTCCGTCTTGAGCACGGATAATGTGAGGATCGCGCATACAGCGTTTCATTGCAATGGTGTCCGAAGCCACCACGGGACGTCCGCCATTAAGCGCACGATAGTTGTAGCCGTCATCGCTCACAGCATAGCGCACTTGCTCGCCATCGGGCCAGTTGCCAGCAAAATAGGCAAAGAGATAACTCGTGTACTCTTGGGCCTGTGCGGTACTGCAAAGGAGGCCCAAGCAGAAGAGAAGAAGTTTGTGTTTCATCATGAGTAATACTTTTGTATGGTTACACCTATTATATATTATAGGTGCGAAGATACAAAAAAAATGTTATACTTATCTTATTTCGTAGGGATGATAAAAAGTTTTTACCCGTGCGATAATAAAACGACTGTCGGCCACCCCGAATGGGGCAGCCGACAAGTCCGATGTATTGCGAGTAGATATTACTTCAATATCTCGGCCAACTTCTCTTGGATGGCTTCGCCACGGAGGTTACGGGCGAGGATAGTTCCGTCCTGAGCTACGAGTACAGTAGCAGGGATAGAACTTACACCATATAGCTTGGCACCCTCGCAGCCCCAACCCTTGAGGTCAGAGATGTGTGCCCACTCCATGCCGAGGTTTTCAATAGCAGCCGTCCAAGCATCCTTGCTATTGTCAAGCGATACACCTACGATGCCGAAACCCTTGTCCTTGTAAGCCTCATAAGCAGCCTTCACGGCAGGCATCTCGGCACGGCAGGGGCCGCACCAGCTTGCCCAGAAGTCTACCAAGGTCACCTTATTGGCAGCGATATACTCAGAGAGTTTGTGCATATTTCCCTCAGTGTCGGGCATCTCGAAGTCCTTGAAATGCTTGCCTACGGCTGTCTCGAGGGTTATGTCGTTGCGCTTCTTGATCTGCAACAGACGTGCATTGGTGGGGAATGTCACCATGAACTTGTCGAGCAACTCGGCCAACTCCTGAGGCTCATACATGCTGTAGTAGTTGCAGAGGTTGTAGAGCCCGAAGTCGTTGTTGGTGTTGTCCGATACGCTATTCTTGATAGCCTGGTAGAACTTCTGCTCGAAGCCACCAAGCTGTGCCTTGATCTCCTCGCGCTGAGCGTCAGAGAGCTCAGGGTTCTGTTCGCTGCGGGCAATCTCGTCATACTCATCCTCGAGAGCCCTCATGTCGCTCATGAATGACTCGTAGGCATTGTTGTTGGGTGTACCGAGAGCAAATGCCATCTGCCCCAACTTGAGGTCTACCTTAATCTCTCCAGGTTCGAGGAAGAACTGACAGAAAGCATCACCCAATGTGATGGCGGCAATCTGTACGCTGTCGGCCACACCCTTGAATTCAAACTTACCGTTCACTACAGGCACTTTCTGCAGGTCTACGAGCTTACGGCCTTCTACGAGCTGCAGGCTGATTGAGTCGCCCTCGCCAGCTGCATCGAATGTACCGTTGATAGTGTAGGCATTCTTGTTTTGGCAAGCGACCATCATCAGGGCAGCCATTGCCATCATTCCAATTTTTTTCATGTTGTTTTAGTGGGATGATAAATGTGATGTCATTCTGGACAAGGCGAAGAGTCTCAAACTAAAAATCATGAGATTCTTCGCTACGCTCAGAATGACACATTAAGATATAAATATTAAATAATGTACTGCGAACTTATAGACTCATTGGACATCACGCGACGTATAGTCTCAGCAAAAAGAGGAGCGATAGAGAGTTGCTTGAGCTTCGGGCAATCCTTGCTGAAGGGGATGCTGTTGGTGAACACAATCTCTTCGAGTTTGGAGGCGGTCACGCGCTCGGGAGCGGGCCCCGACATCACGCAGTGTGAAGCGATGGCACGCACTGACTTGGCACCGGCCTCGAACATTACGTCAGCAGCCTTACAAATGGTACCTGCGGTATCTACCATGTCGTCTACGAGAACAACATTCTTGCCATTCACATCACCGATAATCTGGATAGACTCTACCTGATTGGCCTTGGCACGTGTCTTGTGGCAAAGCACGAGGGGCACATGCAGATACTTGGCATAGCTGCTAGCACGCTTACTACCACCCACGTCGGGAGTAGCGATTACCAAATCCTCAAGGTTGAGCGATTGGATATAGGGCACAAATACGTTAGATGCATAGAGGTGATCTACGGGTACATCGAAGAAGCCTTGAATCTGGTCGGCATGGAGATCCATTGTGATGATGCGGTCTACACCTGCTACGCTGAGCAAGTCGGCCACGAGCTTGGCACCAATAGATACACGGGGTTTGTCCTTACGATCCTGACGTGCCCAACCGAAATAAGGCATCACAGCGATAATGCTATGAGCCGAAGCGCGCTTGGCTGCATCAATCATAAGAAGGAGCTCCATGAGGTTGTCTGAATTGGGGAAGGTGGACTGCACGAGGAAGACATCCTTACCACGTACTGATTCCTCATAAGAAACGGCAAATTCACCGTCAGCAAATTGAGTAATAATCATGTTACCCAACTTACAACCCAACTCATCGCAAATCTGCTCTGCAAGGTATCTCGACTTTGTGCCTGAGAATACCATAAAAGGTCTGTTTGTATTCATTATTTATAGATGATGATGTGTTTGATGTGTTAATTAGCTACAAAGGTACGCAATAATGTTTAATTAGAGAAGCTTTTCACAAGTTTTTTGGAGAATAGCTTTTACGCAACACTCAGCACTTTCGTTTTCACCATTATTAGCATCACTTACCTTTCACTCTACCTGGATTTTTGTTCACAAACTCCTTCCAGCTGCTACACCCCTTCTCCACCGAGGGACGTCCCATCTGCAAGTAGTGGCAATAGGCAGCACCGAGAGCATCGGTCGCATCGAGGAAGTGGGGCATCTCCTCTTTATCGAGGCCGAGCATGCGGCGCAGCATGTCGGCCACCTGCTCCTTGCCCGCCGAGCCGTTACCCGTAATCGCCATCTTGATTTTCGTGGGTGCATATTCGGTAATGGGCACCTCGCGACTGATGGCCGCTGCCATAGCCACCCCCTGCGCACGGCCC
>JAFWXS010000030.1 GCA_017517925.1 Bacteroidaceae bacterium
CCTATCTCATGACGACATCATGAAATAGCTTCTTGTACTACTTGTCTGTATGGAAAATATTTTCAAAGAACGATTCTCTAACACAACCTCAAGGGGCGTCCCTCTCAATTGCGGATGCAAAGGTAGACACTTTTAATTTACCCACCAAACTTTAACGGAAGTTTTTTACAAGAAAATTTACAGAAAAACCACAAGACGCTGATTTACAAGAGCGACGAGCCGAGCAACACTCTTACAGGTTTTAAGGAATTGACATATACATGTTGCAAAACATGGTTTTAGAGGATTTTTACTCCGCTATTTGCGGGCACAAGAATTCTTTGAAAGATAAAAAAACATATTACAGCATACCGACTGTAGCAACCTTTGACAATTATTAGTATCTTTGCAAGAATTTGAAAAACGGCATACGATGGGGATAAGACGACACGATATATACTCATTACTCACTTTTATTATTATACATATAATAGGTGGTAATAGTGGCTCGTTGTACGCCAACACACGTATCTACGGTTCGGTATCCGACTCTATTACCCATGAGGCGATGCCCTATGTATCTGTATATCTACAAAACACTACCGATGGTTGTCAAACAGACAAAGCGGGAAAATTCTCGTTTCTCTCTTCCGAAAAGAATGCCGTACTTATAGTATCGTCCATAGGATACAAGGAAAAGCACATCTCTATCACTTCCCAAACCCGATATCCACTTCATATCAAGCTGACTCCCGTAGTATACGAGCTGAACGAGGTCGAGATCAAACCGGAACGCGAGCGTTATCGCCGAAAGGGAAATCCCGCAGTGGAATTAGTACAAAGCCTTATTAAGAAACGGCAAAGTTTGCGCCTCGACAATCATAGCTACTACAACCGCAATCGCCACGAATTGCTAACTATAGCACTAAACAACTTTGACCAGAGCAAATACCAAGCAGAACTATTGGAGAACATTGGATTATTGCAGAACTACTTAGACACTTCGTTGGTGTCAGGTAAGCCCATCCTCAACATCTCTTCACGCGAGCTTATAGGCAGCGACCATTACTGCCAATCCCCCGAAAATCTGAAGAAATACGTTGTAGCACGCCGTCGTGCCGGTGTAGATGACTTCATCTCCGAGCAAGAAATAGATGGTGTATTCGAAGAAGTCTTCAAGGATGTAGACATCTTTCAGAATGACATCAATCTCTTCCGCAACCGTTTCGCGAGTCCACTGTCAACAATCGGCCCTAATATATATAAGTATTATATTATGGATACCATTCAAGTAGAGGGTATCCCCTGCATAGACCTCGCTTTTGCTCCTTTTAATTCCGAATCACACGGATTTACAGGTCACCTCTACATAACAACAGATAGCACGCACTTCATCAAATGGGTACAGATGACCACTCCGCACGACATAAACCTCAACTTTGTACGTACGCTGAATATCACACAGACCTTCAGTCCTGCATCAGACGGCACCCCTCTACTCGACAAAGAGACCATGACTGCAGAATTTGAAATTACGGCACAAATCAACGGAGTTTACGTCAAACGCGAAGTAAATTACAAGAACTACCTGCTTGATGTAGCAGCACGCCCCGACCTTTTCGACCATCCAGAAACAATCATTGAAGAGGAGGGAGCCCGCAATCGTAGCGAGGAGTTTTGGGAATCCCACCGCATAGGCCACGTCAGCGAGAAAGAGCGTTCCATAAGCGATATGATCACCCAACTGCGTCAATACCCGCTCTACTATTGGACGGAGAAGATTATCACCTATCTTTTTACCGGATACGTCCCTAACAAGAAAACAGAACCAGAGTTCTTCTATGGCCCCTTGAATACCAGCATCAGCAACAATGCTCTGGAGGGATTACGACTGCGTGTGGGCGGTATGACATCGGCCTACCTCAACCCCCATCTTATGGGACGCTTCTTCGTTGCCTATGGCTTCCGTGACCAACGGTTAAAATATATGGGCGAACTGGAATACTCCTTCGAGAAGAAGAAAGAGCACATCAACGAGTTTCCCATCCATTCATTACGTCTCCATTACGAGAACGACATCTATCAGTATGGACAGACCTATCTCTACACCAACAAGGACAACATTTTCCTCAACCTCAAGCGTATGGAAGACAACCAGATAGGCTATCTCCGCAAAGCCGAGTTCTCTTACAATCGCGAGCACTATAACCACTTGTCCTATTCACTCACCTTGCGCAACAAGGTATATGAGAGCAGCCGATTGATGCAATTCGAGACACGAAACGAAGGCATTGCCCACTTTGCCCCCGAACTACCACAAACAGAATTGGAGCTGAGCCTACGCTATGCCCCAGGGGAGAAGTTCACTCAAAAGAAATGGGACCGCAATTCCCTACTCCCCGAACGTCCCGTCTTCACCCTTTCACACAGCGTAGCCCTGAAGGATGTACTGGGCAGCCAGTTCACTTGCCACCACACCGAGGCCAGTGCCCGCAAACGTTTCTGGCTCTCATCGTTCGGCTATATCGATGCCGTTGTCAAAGGAGGTCGCGTATGGAACGATGTCCCCTACCCTCTGCTCATCATTCCCAACGCTAACCTCTCATACACATTGCAGAAAGAGTCATTCGCACTGATGAACCCGATGGAGTTTGTGGCCGACACCTACGCTTCGTGGGAAACAATATACTACATGAACGGACTTATCTTCAACCGTTTGCCCCTCATCAAAAAGTTGGGCTGGCGCGAGGTTATCGACTTCAAGGGTTTCTATGGAAGCTTGCGACCAGGAAACAAGCCCGACCTCATGAATAGTAACGGGCTGTACCTTTTCCCCTTGGACCCGGAGTATAAAAACCCGCTTACCCATATGCCCTACATGGAGTTGTCGTTCGGCATAGAAAACATATTCAAAATCCTTGAAGTGGACTATGTACGCCGCCTCACCTATAACGAGCTGCCTGGTATCAGCAAACATGGCGTGCGCATCAGAGTACATGTACAATTCTAAAGGCTACGCTTCGGAAACCGCAAATAAATTCACATTTTTCCTCGCTTAACCGAAAATTTGCACTAAATTTGCATTTTATAATAAACAACATCATAAAACATACGATAAGAATGCTTACGATAAAACTCATCACCGAACAGACCGACCGAGTAATCAAAGGCCTTGAGAAGAAACATTTCAGCAATGCCGTAGAGACCATAGAGCAGGTATTGGCACTCGACAAGAAACGTCGTGCAGCACAGACTACCCTTGACAAGAATCTGGCAGAGGCCAAGCAGCTGGCTGCACGCATCGGTGCCCTTATGAAGGAGGGCAAACGCGAAGAGGCCGAGACTGTAAAAGCCGAAGTGGCTACATTAAAAGCTACCAACGCCATACTCGAAGAGGAGATGAAAACGGCAGCAGAAGAGACGCAGAACCTCCTCTACACCATCCCCAACATCCCCTACGATGAAGTGCCCGAGGGTGCCCACGCCGAGGATAACGTGGTGGAGAAGACAGGCAATGAGGTCCCCGACCTCGGCCCCAATCCCCTGCCCCACTGGGAGCTGGCAAAGAAGTACAATCTCATCGACTTTGACCTTGGCGTAAAGATCAGCGGTGCAGGATTCCCTGTATATCGTGGCAAAGGCGCCCGTCTGCAACGTGCCCTCATCAACTTCTTCCTTGACGAGGCACGCAATGCCGGCTACGAGGAGATAATGCCCCCCACCGTAGTGAATCAGGCTTCAGGCTATGGCACGGGGCAATTACCCGACAAGGAGGGACAGATGTATCACTGCACTGCTGACGATCTCTATCTCATACCCACAGCCGAGGTACCCGTGACCAACATCTACCGCGATGTCATCCTCGACGAGAAGGAGTTGCCCATCAAGAACACGGCATACACTCAGTGCTTCCGCCGCGAAGCCGGCTCATACGGAAAGGATGTACGCGGTCTGAATCGTCTGCACGAGTTCTCCAAGATTGAGATTGTACGCATCGATACCCCAGAACACTCCAAGGAGTCACACAAAGAAATGCTCAACCACGTAGAAAACCTCGTAAAGAAGCTCGAGCTCCCCTATCGTATACTGCGTCTCTGCGGTGGCGACATGAGTTTCACGGCTGCTCTCTGTTTCGACTTCGAGGTATACTCGGCTGCACAGGAGCGCTGGTTGGAAGTTTCGTCGGTATCAAACTTCGACGCTTACCAGGCTAACCGCCTGAAGTGCCGTTATCGCCGCGCCGAAGACAAGAAGATAGAACTGTGTCACACCCTCAACGGATCGGCACTGGCGCTGCCCCGTATACTCGCAGCAATCCTCGAAAACAACCAAACACCTGAGGGCATACGTATCCCCAAGGTACTGATACCCTACTGCGGGTTTGACATGATTGACTAATTATCAATTTTGAATTCTGAATTTTGAATTACCATCCGAGCGACAGACACGCCGAGGCTTTTTATTCAAAATTCAGAATTTAGAATTCATAATTCATATATATAGGTATTAGGAAAAAGACATGGCAAAAAAAGAGATTACGCAAGCAGAAATCACTGCAGCAATAGCTGATATGTGGGAACTGCTGACGGATGAACAGCGTGCATTGACAGCCGAGCACTTGGAGGTAAAACGATACAAGAAAAACCAAGTGATTTATGCTGAAGGCGAAACGCCCAATCATCTGCTCTGTCTTCTCGAAGGGAAAGTGAAGATTTATCGCGAGGGAGTGGGCGGACGCAGTCAAATCATGCGAGTCATTAAGCCGGTAGAGTATTTTGGCTATCGTGCATATTTTGCGGAAGAGAGCTTTGTAACTGCAGCAGCCGCTTTCGAAGCTTCTATAGTGTGTGCCATCCCGATGAATATCATCACCCAATTGTTGGAAACGAACAATAAGCTGGGGATGTTTTTTATCAAGCAACTGTCCATAGACCTCGGTCTGTCAGATGAGCGAACAGTTAACCTCACACAAAAGCACATACGCGGACGACTGGCCGAGTCTCTACTCTTCTTGAAAGAGACTTATGGGTTGGAAGAGGATGGAGCCACCATCAGTATCTTTCTGTCACGTGAAGACCTTGCCAATCTGTCAAACATGACCACCTCGAATGCCATACGCACTCTTTCCATCTTTGCTTCAGAGAAGCTGATTGCCATCGACGGAAGAAAGATAAAGATTATCAATGAGGAAGAACTAAAAAAAATCAGTCGAATAGGATAAAACCAATAACACACAAACAAATACTTTTATGAAAAACAAATCAATGAGCATCCTGAGCCTCACCGCCTTACTCATGTCTGCATGTTTTATGGGAGGCTGTAAAGAAGAAGAAGACAACACTTACGTGGGCTATCTCTTCGCCTACTTCAACGGCAATGCCCCCTGGCAAGAGCAGATATGCTTCGCCCTCAGTGCCGATGGCTACAACTATGTCCCCCTCAACGACGGCAAGCCCATCATCAGTTCCGATACCATTGCCAACAAACAGGCCGTACGAGACCCACATATCCTCCGTGGCGAAGACGGCAACTTCTATATGGTAGTGACCGACATGCGCTCGTCACAAGGTTGGGCTTCAAACGATGGTCTCGTATTGCTCCGTTCAAGCAACCTGACAGACTGGACCCACTCTGCTATTGACTTCCCCACCACTTGGCCCGAGCGCTTCGACCGCGACAGCCTCACCCAAGTATGGGCTCCGCAGACAATCTACGACCCGGAAGCTGGCAAATATATGCTCTACTATGCCATCGGTGAAGTGGGAGCACACTACATCACCTATTGCTCGTATGCCAACGAAGACTTCACTGAAATCAGCATGCCTGAGGTACTCTATGACCACCATGCCAATACCATTGATGCCGACATCGTCTATGCCGACAGCATGTACCACATGTTCTTCAAGACCGAGGGACAGGGCAACGGCATCATGAAAGCCACCGCCAAGACCCTCCGCGGAGAGTGGACACCCGAGTACCGCTACCTGCAGCAGAGCAATAAGGCTGTAGAGGGCTCAGGTGTATTCAAGCTCATCGGCTCTGACGAATGGATACTCATGTACGACTGCTACATGAACGGGCACTACGAGTACTGCAAGAGTACCGACCTCAGTAACTTCACCTATGTGTGCAACTCGGCGAATACCGACATCTTCACTCCACGCCACGGAACCACCATCGCTATCACACTTGACGAAGCCAAGCGCCTCATCGAGAAATGGCCGAGCGAGGGAAAGACATTGGAGAGCATAGGCATCATAAAGAAATAAACGGCATCCAACTGTCACCCTCCGCCTATGGACACTACGAATAGGCTATTATTGCAGTCTGGAAAAGCCGCTTTCGTAAGGAAACCTGACTTTATTTATCTATAAGCATCAAAAAAGCTGCAAATATATTTGGTGATATCCTATATTTCCGCGTGAGAAATATTTTGATTTTTATCGGACAGCAATAAAAAGAAATGGGTATACCCAAAAAACTTGGAGGGTATACCCATTTTTGTCAGATTATCCAACGTCACTTTAGAATCTCATGCCCACGGTCATCATACCCTTCACGAGGCTGCGAGTAAGCGATGTAGCCTCCGGCTGGGGATTATCGAACGGGAAGAAATCGGCCGAGTGGTGACTGTAGAGCAGCGCCATATCGGTATAGAACACGTTGCCACGGAAACCGATACCCAGCGTAAAGTTATTGGTACTCTTCACGTTGGCATAGGCGGTATTGGTCTGTACGGAGTTGAGGGGAATCCACTTCCAGGCATCCTTCTTGTACCCACCTGTCTGGAAGTTGTAACCCAAGCGAGTGTAGAATGTGCCGAAGGTTTTCTCCGCACCGAGACGCAGGGTGTGCTTACCGTTAAAGTTCGCGCCCGTGTGATCATTCATTTCCGTATTCTCCACACCGTCGTGGTGGTAGAGTTTAGTAGTGGCATAATCGGTATATTCGTACTCAGCGCCAAGAGCCAGAGAGGTGCCGATAGTGCCACCAAGGCTAAAGTTCACCTTCATGGGAGCAATCATTGTATACTCGGTGTAACAGTCGCCACCATAAGCTTTACCATTCTGAGTATCTATCGTGGTAGACTGTATCCAGCTATTACCATCGGCATCGGTGAGCGAAACATTCGAACTCAAGATAGCCGAATTATAGTCGCATAGGCTATACACCGTGGGCGTAGTAGCCGACACACCGAAACGGAACGAAGACTCTTCGAACGGACGCAGGATAACGCCCAACTTGAAGTCGTAACCCGAGCCATTAGTGCGATAGAAGTTTTGCAAGGTGTAGTCGCCGTCGGCAAACTCCTCAGTATAAGTCGACTCTATATGGCGGTCCACTGTATAGGCCGTAAACGTAGCACCGAGGTATACCGCATCGCTGAGGTTAAACGAGAGGTTGAAGTCATAGGCATCAATGCCCCCACTCTGCACCTCTTTATAACTATTATTGTACGAAGGATAGTATTTGCCATTATCCAAAGCTGAGCCATCGATAAGGTATCCCTGGGTCCCCATCAACGTGAGCCAGCCCACCCACGATTCTTTGTAATAGTTGCTCTGGAAAAATCCAAGTTCATCCGTTTCATCGAAATCCTCATAAACCACATCCTGGTTCTCATATGCCTGCCAAGCCATCTGTCCCGTCTGCGAGAGTCCATTGAGGTCTGATGCCATGCCCATCTTACCACCAAAGCGCTTCACGTTGCGATAGTTGAAACCGAAGTTGACAAAGCGGAGCAGGTCATCATTACTCTGCTTGTTGGCAATCACCACACCGGCATTATCAAACGAGCCATACGAACTGAAGGCTCGTCCACGGCCGAGGTTGGTCTGTGTACGCTGTGTCGCCCAGTTACCACCGAACGAGAGGGCAGCGTCCCAACTGCGGTAGAGCGCCGTACCGGCAGGATTGGTACTCATGGTGCTCATCTCGGCACCGAGGGCACTCATGGCGCCACCCATACCCACATAGCGGGCCGTACCACTGAGGTCTGTATCGAGCAGCACAGCTGCTTCGTATGAGGTCTGTGCTTGCATGCCGGCCAATGCCGGGAGCATGGCTACGAGGAGAACTAATCTGTTACGTTTCATAGTCGTATTGATTTTTTACATTAGCAATCTTCAATTATCCATTCATTTATCTGCGGCTACCGCTGCTACGCGAGCTTCCACCGCTATATGAACCACCACTGCTGCGCGAGCTACCTCCACCATACGAGCTTCCACCGCTATATGAGCTACGCGAACTACTACCACTACTATACGAGCTGCCACTGCTATACGAACTGCTGCTACGCGAACTGCTCGACGAGCCACCGGAGTAACTTCCCGAACGACTACTGCTCGACGATGAACTGCGGCTTACCGATGATGATGACGAGCTGCGCGTACTACTGGGTCGGTTATATGAAGAACCGCTATTGCTGCTGCGTGAAGTGCTTTGGCGAGTATAGCTGCTACGCGAGGTACTTCCCGTAGCCGTACCGCGACTTACCGACGAAGAGCCTGTGCTGCGACTTACCGATGAACTGCCGGTGGTACGGCGTATCTGTTCATCATTTCCAGTACTTCTGATGCTCGATGAGCGTACAGCACCCGAGGAGCGGGAGCTGCCGCTTCCGGTGATAACGCGAACCGAAGAGTTGCGGCTCGAGCCGTTGTCGATACGGCGTGTGGCACCATTACCCGAGTGGCCGGCCGTCGTTCCCGTACGTGATGCACTCGATGCCGAGCTACGGTTTGCATTGCCGGTCTGTGTATCACGACGTGTAGCAGACCCTGCTACTGTACGATGGTTAGGGAAGGCCTTCGGTCCACCCCACCCCGGTTTGCCCACGCCAAAGCCGGGATAGTGACCATGATGGTGATGATGCCCTACATGCCAGCCGGGGCAGTAATCATGGAAGTAGGGATTATACCATGGGTCATACCATACGTGACCGTAGTAGCCGCCCCAATGATGCCCCCAATGCACACCGTGATGGTGCATCCAAGGATTGCCCCACGCGCTCCATCCGAAAGGATAGCTCATCCTGTAGTCCCAATAGTACCAGTTGCTCGATGTGGGGAACACGTAGGCATACAAGCCATCATCGTAGATGTTCCAGTCCCAGCTGGGCCACAGGGCACCGCCATACACCACATCCCAATAGAGCGGACTGCTCACAGGGATGGCGTAACGCGGATTGCGGAAGCGGATGATACGCATGGCATACTCATAATCCGAGTCGCTGCCCTCGAAGCCGTTCACCCATCCCTCATCATTCGCTACGCGAGTGAGGCGCAGGGTATCGTTGGCCGTCCACATCGTATCGCCCTCCTCGGTGATGAGCACAAATCCCTCATCATCCTTAGCAACGCCAGCCACCGCACTGCCATCCTCGGCCAAATAAGACCAACGGCGGTTATAGGCATCTTCATTCACCGCAAGCCCCGTAGTAGACACAGTAGTCTCCGGCTCCTCTGCCTGTTCCTGCTGCACCGCCACTGCCTTCTGCCCATCCTCCGAACGGGTGACAGCCTCAGCCTTCACCTCCGTCTTTTTCTTCTTGGGAACAAAGTACAAGTCATCGCGCTGTGCCGATGCCGACCCCACAATCCCCATCAACATCAAGACTATCCATACTGTCCTTTTCATACCTTTATATATTGTATAGGTTAAACTTTGCTTTTTCACAATACAAAGATACACGATAAAAACAACCCCGACGGAGGATTTTCCCTATCATTTGTGGGGAGAATCCCTAAAAAACGATATATGACTTATTAAAACGTATTATATGCACGAGTGTCATTTTCATTCTACACGTCTACCTTGAGTATCATACAGCATATGACCATCCGTATCATCCTATTTGCATTAAAATCGACGAAGAACCAATAAACATTGCTTATTCTCTCGTTTATCCTTATCTTTGCACCGATTATTATATACAAGTACACACAATGAAAAAAACACTTATCGCTATGGCCATAGCCTGCCTTACAGCCTGTAGCGCCAAGCACGACAATCCCGTGCTGGCTGATTCGGCCCTGCCGTTTGGCGCACCCGAGTTTTCCAAGTACAAGTCGACCGACTACGAAGCGGCCTTCATGGAGGGTCTTGCCGAGCAGAAGGCCGAGATTGATGCCGTTGCCAACAACACCGAAGCGCCCACCTTCGACAACACCATTGCTGCCCTTGAGCGCAGCGGCAAGAAGCTTGCCAAGGTATCGGGCATCTTCTTCAACCTCAACGAGACCGATGCCGACGACGTGATGCGAGAGACCGATAAGAAGCTCTCTCCCCTGCTCACCGAGCACAGCGCCTACATGACAATGAACGAGGCGCTCTTTGCCCGCGTCAAGGCGCTCTACGATGCCAAGGCCGAGCTCGGCCTCAGCCGCGAGCAGGAGATGGTGCTCGACAAGTACTATCGTATGTTTGTCAAGGGCGGCGCCCTGCTCGATGCCGAGCAGAAGGCCCAGCTGATGGAAATCGACAAGCAGCTCTCGCTCGCCAGCATCGAGTTCGGCGAGAACGGCCTGGCCGAGACCAATGCCTTCGAGCTCGTCATCACCGATGAGAAAGACCTTGCAGGCCTGCCCCAGAGCGCTATCAACGCTGCCCGCGAAGCCGCTCAGGCTGCAGGTAAGGAGGGATGGATGTTCACCTTGCACAAGCCCAGCTGGATTCCCTTCATGCAGTATGCCGACAACCGCGAACTGCGCCGCCAGATGTACCTCGGATACATCAACCGTGGCGACAACAACAACGAGAACGACAACAAGGCGGTCATCGCCCGCATCCTCAAGTTGCGCCAGCAGAAGGCCCGCCTCTTCGGCTACGACACCTTCGCCGAGTACCAGCTCGAGGACAAGATGGCCCAGACCCCCGAGGCTGCATACAATCTCCTCATGACCATCTGGAACGCCGCCGTGCCCAAGGCCAAGGCCGAAGCTGCCGAGCTGCAGCAGATGATGGATGCCGAGGGCAAGGGCGAGAAGCTCGAGGCATGGGACTGGTGGTACTACACCGAGAAGCTGCGCGAGCAGAAGTACGCCCTCAGCGAGAGCGAGCTGCGCCCCTACTTCTCTCTCGACAACGTGCGCAAGGGTGCCTTCATGGTATCTGAGAAGCTCTTCGGCATGCAGTTCCGCCCCGTGGAGGGCCTCGACGTGTATCACCCCGAGGTAGAGACCTTCGAGGTGCTCGATGCCAACGGCTCACACCTGGCCCTCTTCTACACCGACTACTTCCCCCGCGCCACCAAACGTGCCGGTGCATGGATGACCAACCTCGTAGATGCCTCCAACATCGACGGCGAGAACCAGCGCCCGATGATTGTCAACGTGGGTAACTTCACCCGCCCCACAGGCGATACCCCCTCGCTCCTCACCATCGACGAGACGCGCACCCTCTTCCACGAGTTGGGACACGCCCTCCACGGATTCCTCACCCAGACCCACTACCCCACCGTGAGCGGCACCAGCGTAGCTCGCGACTTCGTGGAGCTGCCTTCACAGATCATGGAGCACTGGGCCATCGAGCCAGAGGTGATGAAGATGTATGCCCTCCACTACGAGACCGGCGAGCCCATCCCCGACGCGCTCATCGCCAAGATGCAGGCCGCCTCGTCGTTCAACTCGGGCTTCGAGACCATGGAGCTCGTGGGTGCCGCCCTGCTCGACATGGAGTTCCACATGCTCAAGGACTACACCGACTTTGAGGCCAACGCCTTCGAGAAGAGCGTAGCCGAGAAGATCGGGCTCCTGCCCCAGATTGCCTTCCGCTACCGTGGTCCCTACTTCAACCACATCTTCAGCGGCGGCTATGCCGTAGGCTACTACAGCTACCTGTGGGCCGAGGTGCTCGATGCCGACGGCTTCGAGGCCTTCCGCGAGAACGGTATCTTCGACGAGGCCACCGGCCGCAGCTTCCGCACCAACATCCTCGAGATGGGTGGCAGCGAAGAGCCCATGACCCTCTACAAGCGTTTCCGCGGTGCCGAGCCCAATCCCGAGGCACTGCTCCGCAACCGCGGCCTCATCGAGTAATCCGCCCCCACTACACCATACAGCGAGGGTGCGCACCATACGGTGCACACCCTCTTCTTATATCCATTTCGTTCAAACAACTTTACTTCGCCTTGCTGATACGCAACGTATAGGTCATCTTCTTGTTGGGTACGCGGTATTCGGGCAATGTATCTACATCATGACCGCAGCTGGCATTACCCACACCACGGGTCCATGCGTCAAGGTGGAGCACGGTGTAGGGACGGGGCTGCATCTCCCAGAAGTGGCGTGCATTCATCAAGTCTTCGTCGGTGTACTGCAATGCAGAGAATCCCACAGCACCCTCAGTCTCGATGGTGATGCCAAAGCCCTGCTCGTCGCGCAAGGTGAGTTGGCGCAAGCCTTCGCGGCCACCGGTCATCTGAGGCTTCACGTAGCGCTCGGGCATCTCGGCCACTGTAGTAGAGTAGCGGCCTATGATAGCGCCATCCTTGCGGTCGCAGTAGTTCTCCCAAGGACCATAAGCGTAGTAGTCAACGTTATGGAGCGATGAGTCTACCATGCACACAAGTCCAGCACGGCGCAGGTGGTCACTCTTGGGAACGAAGGTAGCCTCTACATCAACAACACCCTGCGGATAGATGATGTAGTTGATTTCGGTGTCGCAGAGCGAGCCTGTGCGACGGGTCTTAATCACAGTGTTGCCGTCCTTCTCAGTTACCTCAATGGAGCCCTTAGTATCGAGACCATTTGAAGTGTTGCCGTAGCGGTCGTTCTCAATCCAACGGTGATTGTCGTAGAGGAAGCCCTGACCATCGGCGATGATGTTGCGTCCGTCAAATGCAAGCGCAGTGAGGCGACCGGTAGCGGCATCAAAGGTAGCCTGTACCTTATCATTACCTACCATCACTTCGTGAAGGCTCGAGGTGGCGAGCAGAGGATTGCCATCGGCTGCAATCTTATCCAACTGACCACGCTCTACGAGGGTAAACTGTGCCAATGCCTCTTCGTGACCGGCCTCGCTATAAGCTGTTGCTGCACGACGAACAAGACGGAGGTTGAGCATCGTTTCATCGTTATTGGCCTTGGCCTTCTTCAAGTTTGCCTTGGGAAGTTTGATTTCCCCCGTCCAAGTATCGTGGGGCTTCACTACAGGGAGCTTCACGGTACGAGTAGCCACTACTCTACCCTCCTTCACCACCTCATACACGAGGTTGAATGCGCTAAGCTCGGTGAAGTCGTAGTCATTATAGATGGTTACGGTGGCGCGATTCTTCTTCACGTTCACCTTCTTCACGTCGAACTTCACAAACTGATGGGCGGCCTTCACCTCCTTGAGTTTGGCTCCTTCGTGACGTGTGGCGGGGATGATACCGTTGGAGCAGAAGTTGCCCTGATGAGGACCGGGATAGTCGTAACCGGTGTGGAGACGGTATACACCCTGCTTGATTTCCTGCGGGTCGTAGATGGCCTGGTCTACCCAGTCCCAAATACAGCCACCGATGCAGGCATTCGAAGCCTCCATATAGTCCCAATACTCGCGAAGGTTACCGATGGCGTTACCCATGGCATGAGCATACTCGCAGAGGAACATAGGTTTGTCGAGGTCGTTGGTATTGCGCTGCATCCAAGCCATGCCGGGATACATCTTGGAGTAGAAGTCCGAGTAGTCCTCACCACCGAAGTCTCGACCGCCGCGTGTGCCCTCATAGTGGATGGGGCGACGGCTGGTAGCGTCGGTAGCCATGTCGCATCGACGAGCGGCATCGTAGCAGTCGGCAAAGTTGCGGCCATAGCCTGCCTCGTTACCCAAGCTCCACATGATGACAGAGGCGTGGTTGCGGTCGCGGTATACCATGCGCTCGATGCGGTCCACGAAGGCAGGGATCCATGACTTCATGTTCGAGATGCTCTGGTTGGCATGGTCCTCGAGGTCGGCCTCATCGCAGCAGTATAGTCCGTAGTGGTCAAACATCGCGTACATGCGGGCCGCATTGGGATAGTGGCTGGTACGGATAGTGTTGATGTTGTTGCGCTTCATGAGGAGCACATCCTCGAGCATCGACTCGGTGGGCACAGCGCGACCGTAGAGCGGATGTGAGTCGTGGCGGTTGACACCCTTGAAGAGCACCTTCTCTCCGTTGACATACATCAGTGAGTTCTTGATTTCGATGTAGCGGAAACCGTGCTTGGTCGAGAAGGCCATCTCCTCACGTCCCTCGGCATCCTTCTGCACTACGCGTACGGTGTAGAGGTGGGGGTTCTCGGCATCCCACATCAAGGGGTTAGCAAGCTCGAGCTGTGCCTTCGCGGCCACCTCTTTCTTGTCGGCTGCGAGCACGGCCTCGATGGTCTGCTCGGCCACCTTCACGCCTGCGGGGTCGTAGAGCGAGACCTCGATCTGCTTCTTGCCGGCGAGGCCATCGCGGTTATCGATGGTGAGCTCCACGTTGGTCTTTGTCTTCATGTCTCCCACGGCACCGTCATACTCGGCATGGATATAGTGGTCGCGTACCGATACGGCAGGCACATTGTAGAGGTATACATCACGGAAGATACCACTCATGCGGAACATATCCTGACACTCGAGGTACGAGCCGTCGCTCCAGCGGAACACCTGCACGGCGAGGCGGTTCGCCTTACCTTTATATATATAGGGTGTAAGGTCAAACTCGGCCACATTGTTGGCCCCCTGGGTGTAGCCCACATACTGGCCATTGAGCCATACGAAGGCTGCAGAGTAGATACCTCCAAAGTGGATGAAGGTGCGGCGGCCATCCCACTCCTCGGGTACGGTGAAGGTGCGGGTATATGAGCCTACGGGGTTGATGCCGTAGTTCTTGCCATTGTCATTGTAGTAGGGACGCGCCTTGATGAAGGGCGGCGTGTTGGAGTGCGGGTACTCCACATTGCAGTAGATGGGCTTGTCGTAGCCATGCATCTCCCAGTTCGAGGGCACGGGGATCTCGTCCCACTGGCTGTCGTCGAATCCCTCCTCGAAGAAGGTGATCGGACGCTGCGAAGGCTCGCTCACAAGGTTGAACTTCCATGTGCCGTTGAGCGACTGGTAGCGGCTGTTCACAGGCACTGTCCACGGTGTAGCGTAGTACTCGGCATCGGCAAGCATGGCAGCCTCTGACTCGTAGGGCATATAGGTAGCCACGGCAGGCTCCTTGTTCTCCTCGAAGATGGTCTCGTCCTCCCACTTGGGCGACTGAATCTTGGGTTTCTCCACTTCGGCAAAGGTGAACCATGCCGAACGGTCTTCTGCATCGTAAGGCACGAGCATCATGCGACCCTCGCGCAGAGCATACATCTTGCCTGCCTTCTGCTTTGAAGCAGAGAGGATGCGGTAGGCACGTTCACCTTCTACCGGTTCGAAGCGGAAGCGGGCATTGTTCCACACACCCGGCGTAGCGGTCCACTGAAGCAGATAATCGATAGCGGGATTGCCACCACCATCGTCGAAGTTCTGTGTATAGAAAGCACCCTCCACCGCACGTTCGGTAAGGCTGATCATCGTCATGGTCCAATACTGTCCGCGATTGAGTTCCTCAGTGGACTCGGCAACAATACGAGCATTGTTTTCACCACTGTCGCCATTACCCAGTGACAAGCCGCTCTGTCCGAAGGGATAGATGCGGTAGGTAGCATCGGCATCGAAGCCATACTCTGCACCCTCGTCGATACGGAATGCTGCGGCGTTCTTCGTGCGAGCCTGAGCAACGGGAATCAAAGAAAGTGTACCGTTGGTTTCACGACACATTGCCACTTCGGGGCGGTTGGCAGGGATAAGCAGCACAGCACCGCGCATCTTGCCCTGGAAAGTCTCTACCTTCCACAGCTGCGCCTCGTCTGAACCGTTATTTTCACCTACGGCTACCTTGTCGCCATCGGCACGCAAGGCCTGATTGGTGAAAGGGTTGATGATACGCACACTACCCGAGAGGTCGGTCACCGTCCAGTACTGCCCCTCGGCAGCTGCGTCCAACTTCTGGAATTTTGTCTTGTCGCCGTCAAGCTGGAGCGCCAAGCGCCCATCAGTTGCGGGGAAGAGGTTGTACAATGCTCCCTTACGGAAAACTGTCTGTGCCATGAGGGCACTTGTCACGAAAAGCATCGCCACGAACATCAATGGCCTGATGCCAAGAGAAAATCTGTGTTTGTTCATATAGTTACTATAGAGTTATCCACTTTATCGTGTAAAGATAGCAACTATTTCATAAATGTAAAAAAGAATCGGACATTTTTCGCTACAACCAACAAGCATTTATGCTTATATCCTATTTTCCTATACCTTAGGCGGCAGCAAGTCGGTCTGCACGTTGGTCATGCTGCCCCAGAGGTTGTAACGGGCTTCGGGATTGAGTTGTTCGAGCGTGGCCAGCACTTCGGCCATGCGGCTACGGTTGGAGGTGTGCTCGTGGGGGCAGTGCTTCTCTTGCTTCTTATACTCGTGCAGCTCGGCGAGGCGAGTGATGTCGCGTTCTTCGATGCGGCAGAGGGGGCGGATAATAGTCATGTCAAACTTGTTCATTTTCAAGGCCGGAGGCATGGTGGAAAAAGCGCCCTGGAAGGTCATGTTCATTAGCAGTGTCACGAGTACATCGTCCTGATGGTGGCCGAGTGCTATCTTGTTGCATCCGAGGCGCTTGGCTGTCTCGAAGAGAACCTTGCGTCGGTTCCACGAGCAGAGGAAGCAGGGAGACTTTCTTGTGTCGCCTGTGGCATCAAACGAAGCCTCCACGATGTGCATCTCTACACCATGGCGTTGGGCAAAGTCGATGAGGTATTGGGTATCGCTCTGGTAGGGTATGTTGGTCATCACCACATGGGCGGCCACGACGCTGAAGCGCGGTTTGAGCACACGAGAACGGGCGGCCAACAATTCGAGCAATGCCAGCGAATCCTTACCGCCCGACACGGCGATGAGAATGCGGTCGCCCTCGGTGATAAGGCCATACTCCGCCGCAGTCTTGTGAAACTTGTGGCGGAGACGGTGCATGAGGAGTTCTTCTTCGGTACGCATGGATTAAAAACGATGACAATGACGAAAGCTATAACGTATAAATAGTGTGTCATCCTGAGCGAAGCGAAGGATCCCGCATGGTACTGCGCGAGATGCTTCACTACGTTCAGCATGACACGAAAAACTCATCTCCAATATTACACTTCCAACGCCCCGATGATATCGCGCACTGAGGCGAAGCCGTGGCGGTCGAGGTATTCGTTGATACCGTCGACAATCTTGCCTGTCACGGCAGGATCCATGAAGTTGGCCGTACCCACCTCGATAGCCGATGCACCGGCAAGGAGGAACTCGATGGCATCCGTAGCATTGGTGATGCCACCCAAGCCTACGACGGGGATGTTCACCGCTTTGGCCACCTGCCACACCATACGCAACGCGATGGGCTTCACGGCAGGACCGCTCATACCGCCTGTCACGGTAGAGAGCACAGGGCGACGACGCTCAGCGTCGATGGCCATACCTAATAATGTATTTATGAGCGACACACTGTCGGCACCGGCCGCCTCTGCAGCACGGGCAATCTCGGTGATGTCGGTCACGTTGGGCGAAAGCTTCACGATGAGGGTCTTGTCATAAGCCTTGCGCACAGCGCTCACCACCTCGGCAGCCCCCTTGGCTGTCACGCCGAAGGCCATACCGCCCTGCTTCACGTTGGGGCACGAGATGTTGAGCTCAATGGCAGGGATGTTCTCCAATGCATTGATGCGCTCGGCTGTAGCCACATAATCCTCTACGGCAGAGCCGCTCACGTTGACAATCATATTGGTCTTGTAGTCC
This sequence comes from Bacteroidaceae bacterium, assembly GCA_017517925.1. Lineage (GTDB taxonomy): Bacteria > Bacteroidota > Bacteroidia > Bacteroidales > Bacteroidaceae > UBA1189. Next base: position 17,791 of record JAFWXS010000030.1, read on the forward strand.
TTGATGGTGGGGTATATCTTCTCACAGAAGTAGTCCACGCCCTTGTTCTGCAAGCCTACAGCATTGAGCATGCCCGAGGGGGTCTCGGCCATACGGGGATAGGGATTACCTTCACGATGGTGCAATGTGGTACCCTTGACGATAACGCCGCCCAGTTTGTCGAGGTCAACGAAGTCGGCAAACTCGGTGCCGTAGCCGAATGTACCCGATGCTGTCATCACCGGGTTGGCAAGTTCGAGCTTGCCTATAGAGGTTCTTAAATCTGCCATGATAACTTGTCTATTGAAAATACGGGACCTTCTTTACATACACACACATTGCCCTCCTTGGTGTCTTCCACGCAGCAGAGGCAGGCACCTACACCGCAGGCCATCTTGTTCTCGAGCGACACCTCGCACGCCACACCGGCACCTTTTGCCCAACGGGCTACAGCCACCATCATCGGTTTGGGGCCACAGGTATACACCTGGTCAAACTGTTCCTTGACAAGCACCGAGTGTTGAGTTACATAGCCCTGCTCACCCACAGCACCATTCTCGGTGGTGATAAACACGCGGCCCACCTTTTCGAACTCGGCAATCTGCACCAACTCGTTCTCGGTGCGGCTACCGAGAAGGAATGTAGGTTCTACGCCCATCTCCTTGAGCTTCATACCAAGGTAAGGCAACGGAGCCACCCCTACTCCACCTCCGATGAGGAGCGGACGCACCGCAGTGTCGGTAGGCAAGGTGAAGCCATTGCCCAAGGGAAGCACAAGGTTGAGCGTGTCGCCCGCCTTGAGCGTAGCCATCCAACGGGTGCCATCGCCCACGAGCTGCACCAGAAGGCCCAGTTCGTTGTTCTCCTTATTATAATAATGTATGGATATGGGGCGGCGTAGCATCACAGTAGGAGTCTGGTCCACACGCACCTCCACAAACTGTCCCGGGAGCATCTCGGGCAGAGGTTCGTCGGCTGTGAGGCGCAACAGTATCATCTGCTTGCCTACGCTTACATTATCACGAACGGTGAGGTCGAGAATATACTTTTTCATACGTATTGAGTTGTGTTATTTCCTTTCAAGCGATAAAGGTACGGATTTATTGGCTATGGTGCAAGTTTTTTTGTTGAGAGATGAACGATTATCGAATAAGGGCCTGAAAGCTCGTTAAACGTTCAACTTTAATCGTTAAACGTTACACCAACTCCGCCACCTCGGCTTGGGCCATACGCAGGAGGTCGGCAGGGGCAATCTTGAGCTGCAGGCCACGCACTCCGGCACTGACGAAGAGGTAGGGAAAGTCGTTGCACGTGTAGTGTATGTAGGTGGGGAAATGCTTCTTCATGCCGATGGGCGAGCATCCTCCGCGAATGTAGCCGGTGAGCGGCAGCAGTTGCTTCATGGGTATCATCTCACACTTCTTGTTGCCCGACACCTTGGCGGCCAGCTTGAGGTCTACGGTGGCATCGCCGGGGACGACACATACAAAGTAGCCCGTGCGGTCACCCTGCAGGATGAGGGTCTTAAACACTTGGGCGATGTCTTCGCCCAGCGACTCGGCCACGTGAGGCGCGCTGAGGTCATTCTCGTCCACCTCGTAGGGGATGAGTTCGTAAGGCACCTTCGCCTGATCGAGCAGGCGGGCTACGTTGGTTTTCTGAATCTTTGCCATATCTACATATAGTATAAACTGCCGGACAGGCATTACCCTACCCTACTACTTCTTAGTATCTACCATCCCCCTACTCTGCCGTTTTCGCCTCCTCAAACTTCTGCTTCATCGTGGGGTTGCCACGCGTGAGCTTCTTGATGGTCAAGTCCTGAGCCTTGTCATTGGCTAAGCGCAGATTGTTCTCCGAGCCGAGCAGCGCATCCTTGATCTTCTGCAGATGAGTGATAGTCTTGTCTATCTCGTCAATCGCCGTCTTGAACTTCTCGCTGGCCAGGCGGTAGTTGCGTCCGAACTTATCCTGGAAGTCGAGCAGCGCATTCTCAAAGTTGGTGACATCCACCTCCTTGCTCTGCGCCATGATGAGCTGACGCTTATACTCCAGGCTCTTCTTCGAGGTCTGCACCAGCAGTGTGATTATCGGGATAAAGAACTGCGGACGTATGACATACATCTTCGGGTAGCGGTACGACACATCCACTATACCTCCATTATACAGCTCACTCTCAGGCTCAAGCAATGATACGAGCACAGCAAACTCGCACCCCTTCTTGCGGCGGTCGTCATCCAGTTTCTTGAAGAAATCCTCATTCTTGTGCTTCGTGGCCGTGGTGTCCATCTCATTCTTCATCTCAAACATAATCGACACATACTCCGTGCCATCCTCCGAGTCACGGAAGATGAAGTCGCCCTTCGTGCCGTCAGCCGCATCATTGTCCTTCTCAAAATATGCATTGGGCATCATGGGGCGCAATGTCTGGTTGAAGAGTGTCGAGCAATGTGCCTCCAAGGTCTCTCCTACCATCTTCGTGCTCATGCGCGTCTTCAGATCCTTATAGTAGTCCACCAACTCCTGCTTTGCCTTCAGCTCGTTCTCGTGACGTTTCTCCAGTTCAGCCACATGCACCTGTGCCTTGCTCCTCTCCAGCTCGGCCTCCGACTTCAGTTGGGCAATCTCTGTCTCCTTCGTCTGCATGCTCTGTCTGGCCTTGGCGCGCTCCTCCATCAATGCCATCTGCATCTTCGTCTCGTGCTGCTCTATAGCCGTGTTGAGCTGTGCTATCAACTTATCCTTTTCGGCCAATGCCAGCGACCTCTCCGAGTCTTTCTGCGCTTCGATACCTTTCAGCTGTGCCTGCAGTTGGGTTATCAGTATATCCTTTTCCCCCTTGAGCCGAGCTATCTCCGTTTCCTTCTCGCTTGTCAGCCGCGCTATTTCCGCCTCTTTCGAGTCCTTTATGCGGCCTATCTCGGCCTCCTTGGCTTCCAGTTCCATATCTTTGCGCGACAGCTTCGTCTGATAGGCCTGTTCCGCTTTGGTCGACGCCAGTTCCTGCTCCGCCTTATAGCGCGAGTCCGCTTCGGCCAGGCGACGTTCCACCTCGGCTTCAAACTCCGCATTCTTCACTTGACTCACGATAGAGGCATAGTCCGCTTCATCAACCGTGAACACACTACCACACTGGGGGCATTTCAGTTCTTTCATAATATATTGAGGTCTATTCCTGTATTCTATCTATGCGGTTGTTTCGGTCATATAACTGCTTTCGATAGATTTTCTTGTAAAAGTACAGACTTTGTCTGAGGTTTGCAAGTTTTGGTTTTAGATTCTCGGAGCGATAGTGCCAAAACAACACGTATATCACCATGACATGGCAGTTGTCTATGAACGGCTCTGCCGAGACATATTCTTCGACTGTTTAACTTCTCCAATATTCATTATGCGTACCAACCAATCATGAAAGTCGTTGACCGCCGCGTATGGATTCATCTCTATATAGTTTATGGCATAGTCGAGCGATACGGAATACCCGTATGTATTGTATAGCTCCTCTACCAACACTTCGGCATCAATGGGAATGGGCATTTGACAATTGATTGTAACGATTTATATTAAGCGAGTTCAAATATCGTGTAAAATTACAACCTTTACCCGATGTATGCAAGTTTGCGATTGATATTCAGCGAACATCCAAATAAACATAGCACTCACCACCGATAATCTCGATTTTATTTCGTAGCTTTGCAAATGGCGAGGAAGAGCCTCCTGAACATGTACTATTTATAACTATAACGCACTATGTCATTACTCAACCACCTATTCGGTAACGCCTCAGAAGTCAACATCGATGAATTGAAGAGTGAGTTTGGCGACATACTCATCCCCGAAGAAGAGATTGTTGCTGCCTTTCGTATCTTTCGCGACAAGTGGGTCTTCACCAACAAACGCCTGATTATGCTCGACGTGCAAGGTGTCACGGGAAGCAAGCGCGACTATCACTCCGTGCCCTATAACTCGATAAACCATTTCAGCGTAGAGACCTCGGGCACATTTGATGGCGACTGCGAGATGAAGCTCTGGATAAAAGGGATGTCCGACCCCCTGAAGAAGGAGTTTAAGCGTGACGTCGATGTCAAGTCACTGCAACGGATTTTGGCAACGTATGTGCTGAAGTAGTCGTTTTTGCTGCATCTTTCAGCGAAACGGGAGGAAATCCTGTACAAGATTTTTGTAGCATAATGTAAGGTAAATCCTTGGATTTGCTTACATGGTGTAGAAATCGCAAGTACGCATTTACAAACTTACCAACTCAAAAACTTAAAAACTTACGTCCGCGCTTACTTCTTGCATTTTCCTAATGCCCCGTGGCTGCGTTCTTTTTGTCCGTCTTGGGGATTGGGCGGAAAGAGGGGAAGGATGAGGGAGTATAGAAAGAACAGGTTTCAAAATTGAATTCTATGTTTTGAGTCTCTTTCTCCATATTCTTTATACTGTGTTCTGCTAAAATTGTGAACTTACTATAAACAGAATCTTATTTTGTCAGCATAAACATATTCTTGAAATTAAGAATAATCTTGTCATACTGCTGAAAAAAGTCTACTCCTAAAACCATATCATCGGTTTGGTGATGCGAATTCATATAAGGGACATACACATCCTGCATATTCACATCCATACCACAAACTTCAAATTTTACTGAAGGAACCAGAATTGCCATTGTCGAATAGAAGCCATCAACCCTTCCAATGGTGAGTTCTTTTGTCCCGCGAAGTTGCGAGAACTCATCTTTATGTTTTACAAAATAATTATAAGTAAAGCCCGTTTCGGCACCACTGTCAAGAAGAGCATTCAATAAGCCTGTTGAATCTGTAGCCTTTACATAATATGCAAAACCTATGTTTCGTAGATTCTTTCCATACTTAGGAGTTGGTGTATAGCGTGATGGAATCACAAGACACCTCTTTTTGTTATCAATTTGTATCTCGCCCAACCTTTGCAGAATATCCATGCCAATAACTGCATCTACTGTTGCCACACTATCAATAGGTGTTCCATTATGCGCTGGACCTATAATATTCTTACATATAATATTACCTAATTGCAAACTATCCAAATAGAAATAATCTCCATATTTGGAACTATAACCAACAAATTCAACTCCTATGAGGTCTGCAAATCTTTTTGAAA
>JAFWXS010000031.1 GCA_017517925.1 Bacteroidaceae bacterium
TCATCTGGAGCCCGGAGCATGGGCCGGACCTAAGAACTGGAACGACACCGAGGTGTTCTACATCGGTAACTCCATCATCAACCAGGGATTCTGCGAAGACGGACTCATCCCAGTCAACTTCTACAGTGGAGCCTTCTGCTTGCCAGCCTATGTGTTCGAGCAGGACGACCATGCCAAGTACTACATCAAGAGCGAGTCGGCCAACCATGGACTGAGCACCGCTTACCTGATAGAGCAAAGCGACGGAACGGTGAAATGGGAGGAGATGACCGGCACCGAAGCCACCAGCAACGACCATGCCGCATGGTACATCTCGTTCACCCCCGACAACCAATACTACCAGTTCTGCAATGCCGCTACCGGGCGCTACCTCACATTCAGCGCCTATGGCACCAACGGCATCAAGACGGTAGCCAAGGCCGCTCCCACAGCCAGCGAGGACTTCCACCTCATGAGAGGACGCCAGGATGTGGCACTCGGCGACTTCAAGACACGTGGCTACTGGGTTATCCATCCGGAGGCTAAGTCAAACCCGGCCACATTCACCGCCATGGCCGATGGCAAGGTAGCGGCAAACACGCTCAACCTGTACAACTCTGCCGTTACACAGCGATGGATATTCCTGAAGGCCGACGACATCAACAACTTTGAGACAGGACTCAAGAACCAAGCCCTCGAGGAGTTGGATGCCCTGATAACCAATGTGCGTAAACTGAGACAGACATCACACATAGAGGATGTACCCGGAGCTGACGACATGCTCATCGACGAACTGAATGCCATCAAAGCACTGGCAGCCGAAGCCACAAGCACCGACGAGGTATACGAGCTGATGGAGCAGGTACGCACAACGGGCATGAACTACCTCAGCAGAGTGACTCCCAAGAACGTCAACCGCCCGTTCAACATCACCTTCCTCGTGAAGAATGCGGCCATCGACGACAATAGCGGATGGTCAACAAAGCCGACCTTCGGCAACTCTTGTTGCGAGTATTTCCAGACAGCGTTCGACTTTAACCAAACCATAAAAGGTCTGCCCAAAGGTACATACAAGCTCGCAGCCAAGGCATTCCAACGACCGGGAGCATACACCACGGCGTACAATGCCTTCAACAACGGACGCGACAACGTGAAAGCCCTGCTCTACGCCAACGACAGCACCAAGAAGCTGTGTAACATCGCCATAGGCGCAAGGACTACCCGACTGCATGCCGATGATGTCACCGTAGGGTCGCCCACACGCTACATTCCCAATACGATAGCCTCGGCAGCAGCCTACCTTCAGTACTCGACCTACGAGAATGAGGTGATAACGACACTCGCCGAGTGTGGAGACGATCTGAAGATTGGCATCAGATGTTCGTCGGCAAGCACTAACTATTGGACGGCTTTTGATGATTTCCGGTTGTATTACTATGGTAAGCTCACTCCTGAAATTGTGACAGAAATTGATCTGGTAGAGATGGACGGAGAACGTGGAGGTGTCGACAGGCAAGAACTCAATATCGGAGTATATAACCTGCAAGGAGTAAAAGTGGCCGAGTCTATTGACGGACTATCCCAAGGCATATATATTATCAACAAGAAGAAGGTAGTCATCAAGTAATGCCAAGTATAGGTGGGATGGCTGCCACTCGGCTCGCTTCATTCAATGAAGGACCTTCAAACGGTGGTGTCTTTTCTTTGCCGAATGGTGATTTATTCGTAATTTTGTGGTCGACAAAAGATGATATAGAAAATGGCTAAAGGAAAATTAGCAAAGTTTGCCGACATGGCAGCCTATCCGCACGTGTTTGAGTACCCTCACTCTGTGGCCGATCAGGTACCCTTCGAGATGCGTGGCAAGTGGCGCGAGCAGTTCTTCAAGAACGACAACCCCATCGTGCTTGAGCTGGGCTGTGGACGCGGCGAGTATACCGTAGGATTGGGGCGTATGTACCCAGACAAGAACTTTATCGGGGTAGACATCAAGGGTGCCCGCATGTGGACGGGTGCCACCGAGTCGCTGCGCGAAGGGATGACCAACGTGGCGTTCCTGCGCACCAACATTGAGATTATAGACCGCTTCTTTGCCGAGGGCGAGGTGGACGAGATATGGATCACCTTCCCCGACCCGCAGATGAAGAAGGCTACGAAGCGACTCACCTCGACATGGTTCCTGCGTCGCTACGGCTCGTTCCTCAAGACCGACGGTATCATACACCTCAAGACGGACAGTAACTTCCTCTACACCTACACCGATGCGTTGGTGAAGGTGAACAATCTCCCTACCGAAATAAATACCACAGACCTCTATGGCCTCACCCCATCCCTCTCCCAAGGAGAGGGGGCTGTAGAGTCCACTGTCTCTGATGGCGCTATAAACGAGAAATTGCTGGAGGGAGCCAGATCTATCCGCACCTACTACGAGCAGCAGTGGCTCGATCGTGGGCTGAGCATCAAGTACCTCAAGTTCCGCCTCATCCCCGGACAGGAGTTGCAGGAACCCGATATTGAAATTGAACTCGACGACTACCGCAGCTACAACCGAAGCAAGCGGAGCGGGTTGCAAACAAGTAAGTAAGAAAAAAGAAACGCCCCCTCTACCCTCTTCAAAAAGGGGTAGAACGTGGGACAAAACAAATGGAGTACTAATAATAAAAGTAACCTCATCCAATTCTCCCGCGATGTCGGAGTTCTCCCCATAGAGGGGGAGTTAGAGGGGGTCTCCTTATCTGTATGAATTTATATCCCAAACTGATTCACGATGCGCTGGCCACAGTGCGCTACCCTGGTACGGGTAAAAACTTGATGGAGGCCGAGATGGTGGAGGATGATCTCCGCATCGACGGCCAGAAGGTGTCATTCTCACTCATCTTTGAGAAGCCTACCGACCCCTTCATGAAGTCTATCCTCAAAGCCGCCGAGGCAGCCATCAAACGCGATGCCGGTGCCGACGTAGAGGTGACCATCAACGTCAAGACCATCCAGCAGGCACGGCCCGAGGTAGAGAAGTTACTACCTCAAGTAAAGAACATCATCGCCGTGTCATCAGGCAAGGGCGGTGTGGGCAAGAGCACCATCGCTGCCAACCTCGCCGTGGCCCTCGCCAAGCAGGGCTACAAGGTGGGCTTGCTCGATGCCGACATCTTCGGTCCCTCAATGCCCAAGATGTTCCAGGTAGAGGATGCACGCCCCTATGCCGAGCGCATCGACGGGCGCGACCTCATCATCCCCATCGAGAGCTATGGAGTGAAGCTGCTCTCTATCGGTTTCTTCGTAAACCCTGCCCAAGCCACCATCTGGCGTGGCGGCATGGCGAGCAACGCTCTGAAGCAACTCATCGGTGATGCCGCATGGGGCGAGCTCGACTACTTCCTCATCGACCTACCCCCTGGTACGAGCGACATACACCTCACTACCTTCCAGACCGTGGCCATCACGGGCGCTGTCATCGTGAGCACCCCACAGGAGGTGGCATTGGCCGATGCACGCAAGGGCATCGACATGTTTACCAACGACAAGGTGAATGTACCCATCCTCGGCCTTGTAGAAAACATGGCATGGTTCACCCCTGCTGAGCTACCCGAGAACAAGTACTACATCTTCGGCAAGGAGGGCTGCAAGCGCCTCGCCGAGGAGATGGGCGTACCTCTCTTGGGACAAATTCCCGTAGTGCAAAGCATCTGCGAGGGCGGCGACAATGGTCGTCCTGTAGCATTAGACGAAAACACCGTAACTGGCCAAGCCTTCCTCGCCTTGGCCGAAGCGGTGGTGGAGCAGGTTGCCGTACGCAATGCCACACAGGAGGCTACACGCATCGTGAAGACGAAAAACTAAGTGCGCATTTTATTGTCATCACTTATTGTCAACACCCTACATTAAACAAGAAGAGGAGACCCGTGGGTCTCCTCTTCTGTTGTTGTTATGGTACGCACTTATTTCAGATAATCCTCAAAGTACTGCGTGATGCGCTCGTGCAGATGTACGCTCTTGTGACCCATCATATTGTGTCCCTCACCAGGGTAGGCAAAGAAGTCGGGCTGGGTACCAGCCTTGATGCACTCCTCAATGAACATGAGGCAGTGCTGCGGCACTACGGTGGGGTCGTTATATCCGGTGATGATCTGCAGCTTACCCTTCAGGTTCTTGGCCTTAGGGAGCAGTGAGGTAAGCGCATACCCTTCAGGGTTGGCCTCGGGAGTATCCATGTAGCGCTCGCCATACATCACCTCATACCACTTCCAGTCGATGACGGGGCCGCCGGCCACGCCGACCTTAAACACGTCGGGGTAGTTGGTCATGAGCGAGATGGTCATGAAGCCACCGAAGCTCCATCCGTGTACGCCGAGACGGTCGGCATCCACGTAGGGCAGGCTCTTGAGGTACTCTACGCCACACATCTGGTCGCGCATCTCCTCCTGTCCCAGTCGGCGGAAGGTAGCCTGTTCGAAGGCCTTGCCGCGGTTCTCGCTGCCGCGGTTGTCGAGGATGAATACGATGTAGCCCTTCTGTGCCATGTAGGTCTCCCATGAGCGGCTGGCGTAGTTCCAATGGGCATCCACGTTGTGTGCGTGGGGACCTCCGTATACATACACTACGGTGGGATATTTCTTTGTCTCGTCAAAGTCGGCAGGCTTCACCATGCGCCAATAAAGGTCGGTAGTGCCGTCGGCGGCCTTGATGCTGCCGCAGGTGAACTGGGGCACCTTGTATCCCTCCCAGGGGTTGGGAGAACTGTAATAAGCGGTATGCTTGCGTGTCTTCACATCGGTAATCTCAATGTTGCGCGGCACGGTAGGTGTCTGATAATTGTCGGCAATGTAGCGTCCGCTGCCACTCAGGCTAGGCGAGTGCCATCCCTCGCCGTTGTCGAGCAGAGTGCGCTTGCCGGTGGTCACGTTCACTTCCCAAGTGTTGCGCTGTATGGGGCTGCACTCGTTGCTGCAGATGATGATGCTCTTGCGGCTCGCGTTGAATCCCACGAGTTCGAGCACCACCCATTCGCCCTTGGTGAGCTGACGCAGCTCATGACTCTTGGTGTCGAAGAGATAGAGGTGGTTGTACCCGTCCTTCTGGCTCTGTAGGATGAACTTGCTGTCGTCCCAAGGGAGGAACTGGATGGGATAGAAGGGCTCCACATACTTCTCGTCGGTCTCTCGGTAAAGTTCGGCAATGCGGTCGCCCGTGATGGCGTCGTAGCTCACGAGGCGGCAGTCGTTCTGGTCGCGGTTGAGCTCGAGCATGTAGATGGTCTTTGAGTCGGGACTCCATGCCACGTTGGTGAAGTAGCGGTCCTTAGGGTCGCCTGCGTTGAGGTAGATGGTCTTGTCGGTGGCCACGTCATATACGCCCACGGTAACCTCGTGTGAGGTCTGTCCGGCCATGGGGTACTTGTCGGGCTCGTGGGTGGCTATACGGGGGAAGAGGTTCACCTGCGGATAGTCGGTCACCATGCTCTGGTCCATGCGGTAGAAGGCGAGGCGCATGCCATCGGGGCTCCAGAAGAGTCCGCTATGGATGCCAAACTCGTCGCGGTGTACACTGCGGCCATACACAATCTCGCGCGAACCGTCGGTAGTGAGCTGTATGTCCTTGCCGCCATCGGCCGGGCGGAAGTAGAGCTGGTCGCCATCGACATAGGCGGTATGGCGAGAGACGGTGTTGAAGCTGCTTGCCTGCAGCTCATCGGCACTGCATTGGCTCCACACCTGCTTCTTTTGCTCGAAGTCTACCAAGCAGCGCTCGCCGCCAAACTTCAGCAACACCAAGGGCTGGTCGCTGTAGGGGAAGGTGGCGTTGTAGAGTGCACGCAGACCGTTATCTGGCGTACATCCCA
>JAFWXS010000032.1 GCA_017517925.1 Bacteroidaceae bacterium
GACCGGTGGGCTCTTACCCCACCTTCTCACCCTTACCTCGCCTGAACGGGGCGGTTATTTTCTTCTGCGTCAACCCTGCCGTCGCCGACACCTTGCACATTAACAAGCGGGATGCTCTGTGTTGCCCGGACTTTCCTCATACTCCCTGAGGGAGCAAGCGACAGACCGTCCAACTGCTTTCTGTCTGCAAAGATAGTGCAAGGCGAGCGAAAAAGCAAGTTTACTTGCATTTTTCCGAGCCGCAGCCTATCTTCTGTGACGAAGGCACTAAAGTTAGTGCAAGGCGAGCGAAAAAGCAAGTTTACTTGTATTTTTCCGAGCCGCAGCCTATCTTCTGTGACGAAGGCACTAAAGTTAGTGCAAGGCGAGCGAAAAAGCAAGTTTACTTGCATTTTTCCTGAGGCACCGCCTATCTTCTGTGACGAAGTCACTAAAATTAGTGCAAAGCGAATGGAAAAGCAAGTTTCTCGGACAAGCCGAGTGCGACGACGGAGTCGGTGTAATCAGTTAAATCGTGTTGATTATAAAGAAAACGGTGTACTGCAAAATATTAGGCAGTATGAAAAAAACGTATTAACTTTGCGCAGGAATACTTGTTATAGCAGTATGAACAAAGTGGAACTCAAAGTACAGGACCTGCTGCAGAAGGCATCGAACGACAAATTCTACATCGCCCTGCTCCGTGAACGCGATGGCAACCGCAGCTTGCCCATCCTCGTGGGGCTGCTCGAGGCACAGGCCATCGCCATGTATATGCGCGAGGTGTCCACCGAACGTCCTATGCTGCACGACCTCTTGGCCGGCATGGCCGATGCCTTTGCCATCAGCATCCGCGAGGTGTACATATACAAGGTGAAGGCGGGCGTCTTCTACTCCTACCTTGTATGTGAGCAGTATGGGCAGACGGTCAACGTCGATGCCCGTACCTCCGATGCGCTTGCCGTAGCCCTGCACCGCCGGTGCCCCATATACATCGACGAAGACCTGCTCAATGCCCAGTGTATGCGCGACGAGGGTGGGGGAGCCTACTCCATGCCCATCACCGTGATGAATACCGAGGTGCTGCGCGGAGTGCTGCAGACCGCCATCGAGCGCGAAGACTACGAGCTTGCCGCCCACCTGCGCGACGTGATACGGGAGAGAGAGGAAAGTAGAGAGAATGACCAACTCTGAGGACCCACCCTAACCCTCCCTGTAGGGAGGGGACTCAGGCAAATGAAAATAAATAATAAATATCAACCATTAAAATCAAAGGACTTCCGCGTTATCTTCCCCCTCCCTTACAGGGAGGGATGGGTGGGTCCTCTAATTGACAATGCATTTATTCTACACCCCCGACATAGCCACCACGCTTGAGCTGCCTCAGGACGAGGCGGCTCATGCCCTCCGCGTGCTTCGTCTCACCGAAGGCGATGAGGTGATGCTCACCGACGGCAAGGGCTCGTTCTTCCATGCCGAGATTGACATCATCAGCGGCAAGCGCTGCTACGTGCGCATCGTAGAGACCACCACGCCCGAACCCTTGTGGCAGGGACATCTGCACCTCGCGCTTGCTCCCACAAAGAATATGGACCGCATCGAGTGGCTGGCCGAGAAGGCCACCGAGATAGGCTTCGACGAGCTCACCTTCCTCGATTGCCGCTTCTCGGAACGCCGTGTGGTGAAGACCGAGCGCGTGGAGAAGATCCTCGTGTCGGCCATGAAGCAGTCGCTCAAGCCCACGCTGCCCGTGCTCAATGGCATGACGCCCTTCAAGCAGTTCGTGGCCCGCCCCTTCACGGGGCAGAAGTTCATCGCCCACTGCTACGAGGGCGACAAGGAACCCCTGATGCAGGCTCTCGCGCCCGGTGAGGATGCCCTCGTGCTCATAGGCCCCGAAGGCGACTTCAGCCCCGAAGAGGTGGAGCTGGCCATCCAGCACGGCTTCCGTCCCATCACCCTCGGCAAGTCGCGCCTGCGCACCGAGACAGCTGCCTTGGTGGCGGTGCACGTTATGAATATAGTGGCCTCCCCTAACCCCTCCCAAGGAGGGGAACTTTAGTCCGCAGAAATAAAAATAGTATAAACGAAAAATCGCCTCCGCGATGCCTGAATAACCCCTCCTTGGGAGGGGCAGGGGGAGGCCTCTTTTTATGAGACATTTCATCACCCTCTCCTACGACGGCACAGCCTATCATGGCTGGCAGATACAGCTCAATGGCATCTCCGTGCAGCAGTGCCTGGAGCAGGCCCTCACCACGCTCCTGCGCGAGGAGACCCCCGTGGTAGGTGCCGGGCGCACCGATGCCGGTGTGCATGCGCTGAAGATGATAGTCCACTTCGACACCGAGCAACAGGTCGATTGCGCCCGCCTTGCCGACAAGCTCAACCGCCTGCTCCCTCCCGATATCGCTGTGCAGCGCGTGCAGCCCGTGGCGGCCGATGCCCATGCACGCTTCAGTGCCACCTCGCGCACCTATCACTACTATGTGTCTACGGCCAAGGACCCCTTCAGTCGTCATCGCACCATGCGCCTCTTCCATGTCCCCGACTTTGAGCGCATGAACGAGGCTGCCCAAAAGCTCTTCGAGTACATAGACTTCACCAGCTTCAGCAAGCTCCATACCGATGTGGCCACCAACAACTGCCGCATCATGCAGGCCCGGTGGGAGCAGGTCACCGAGCACGAGTGGCGCTTCGTCATTCAGGCCGACCGCTTCCTGCGCAATATGGTGCGTGCCATCGTGGGCACCCTCCTCGAGGTTGGTCGCGGCAAGATGAGCATCGATGAGTTTTGCCGCGTCATCGAGAAGCGCGACCGCTGCAGTGCAGGCACCTCCGTGCCTGGCCATGCCCTCTTCCTCGTCGATGTCACCTACCCGGAGAGTGTCTATCCCTAAGTTTTAGGGTGAAAAAAGTTCATAAATCGGTTGGCAGTGGCACAGCGCATATAGGGTAAAATTGTACATTTTCCCGATGGATGTTTGTACAATAATCCATACCGCCGTGCCACTGCCAACCGATTTATGAACTTTCTTTATATACGCGCGCGTGGCGTATTTGTGTTTGGCGGATAGGGGCGTAATCTCCATAGATTGATACTTCTGATGTGTCTGCCCTGTTGCCTCAGCGAAAAAGTATTGTCACCGCGGAGAAAAAGCATTGTCACCGCGATGGGAATTGTTTGTCACCGCGATGGGAATTGTTTGTCACCGCGATGAAAAAGTTTTGTCACCGCGGTGACAAAACTTTTTTGCGCTGCCCTGTTCCGAATTTCCCTTTGCCTTTCCGGCGCGATACCTTTGCTCATCTTTTTAACTTTGTTAAAACTTGGGGTTGTGGTGTACGATTTCTCCTAAAAAAATGTTGAAATTATGTTATTTTTTTATAACTTTTTTATAACTTTGCAGCTCGGTAAAAAGTGTATTGGTGAAATCTGAACAAACTTAATAAACTTAAAATCATGTATCATTTACGAAAAATCAAAACCATGGTGCTGTTGCTGCTCGTGTGTGTAGTGGCAAAGGCACAGCCAGAGGATGGCAAGGTCTATCGCTTTGTCAACAAGGCCAATCCGGAGCAGTCACTTGCGGTAGTCTCCGAAACGAAAAGTTCGGTAAGCCCAACAGCCGACCACTATCTGCAGTATTGGCTGTTGGAAACGCACCCGGACAATGCTTCAACCTGGACATTGCGTAACTTGGGTAATGGAAAGTACTTGCAGCGGGCTGGGAGATCTGTTTTTTGGGGATTTGTCGATGCGGCTTCTGATGCGACACCGCTCTATTATCTTACGCAAGACGGATATTGCACGTTCAGCTCGGCAAACAATGTCAATAATGGAGTCTGTATGCACTATTCTTCATCGCAGGGGGGCATTGTCGGATGGGATTTTAGTGCCGGTGCCACCCAATGGACGATGACCGAAATATCGTCGGTGACGGACGATGATTTGACTGCCAACTGGGAGGCTCTCGACGAGTTCAGCAAGGAGTATGATGATAATATGGCCAAGGACTATGCCAGTGCGCTGGATGCTCTCTTCGCCGATGCCGCTTGCACCACCTTAGAGAGTACCTATGCCAGTATGTCGGTGTCTGCTATCCAAGAAGATGCCAACTATAAGGTACTGTCTGCCGCCCTGCAGGAGTTGGTGCTGAAGGTGCGCAATGGCGTTTGGACCGAGGCCAACTTTGTAGACGGCAAAGCAGAGTGGGAGAGCGATCAGGCCAAGAAGTTCCGCGTGCAGCTCTACGAACCTCACTCCATAGCAGGAGACATCACCTCCTGGTTGGGCATCAATGCACACAACAATATGGATAATCCTACGGGTATCTTTGCCGACTGCCGCGATGTGGTGTATGTTATGGTAGAAGGTACCATCAAGGAAGGGGCCTCGCTCTACCTGTATGGCCTTAGAGGGCACGGGCAGATGGGGAGCTACAATGACGGCAATGCCGTGCAACTGCATGAGGGATTGAATGTAGTCCCCAATATCGGCGATGGCAATGCCCTCTGGATAAACTATGTGGTAGACACCTACAATGCCAACGGAGAAACCGATGCAGAGCGCTTCCCACACAAGCTGTCCGAATACGAACCGCTGAAGATCAATATCGCGGGTGGTCATATCAATGGCTACTACAATGCTGTGGGCGATGACCTCTGGGGAGGCCCGGACGATGACAATGATTGGGCTTACTACAAGGACCGTGCTTCGCTCGAGAGCTTCACCCTGCTCTCGCACCGTGTGACCATGCAGTTCTATATGTATACAACGAATGGCTCACCGGGTCTATACGACCTGTTGGACGATGACAATATTCAGGTGCCCACCAAGCCCTATTGCTTCTCCGGCACAAAGGGGACATCGGCTACGTTCAGCCAATATGAGGGCATGGGGCTCGATGCCTCTACGGGTAAGATCAATATTATGCTTGAGGCTTGGAACCGTATTGCCTACTCGGAGTTTGCCACGCTGGGCGTGTTGAACGAGGCCACCATTGACAAGATGAACGAGAAGTATCCCCGATGGTACAACAACTGGACCGAGCGGGGCAAGATCTACGACTACACCATCGGAAATGATGGCAAGAGCTACCAGGAGTATTGTGGCGGAGTAGACTACAGCGAATACTTCAATCATCACTGCTTGGCCATCAGCAATACAACGGGCTACATGTCGGGCGGATGGCAGAGCAGCAACTATAATATCAATACCGCAGAGAGCATCATCGATAGGATTGCCAAAGAATCAGGCCCCACATGGGGACCTGCCCATGAAATCGGTCACCAGCATCAGGCACTCTTCACCCTGAATGGCTTGACCGAGGTGACCAATAACCTCTATTCCAACATTGCGGTATGGTATATGGGTATGGGTACCTCACGTGTGAACGGTACGGAGGGCTCTTTGGCCAGTGTGCTCGAAGCCTTCAATACGGAGGGCAGCGACTACTATACCAATAACATCTGGGCACTGACGCAGATGTACTATCGCCTGTGGCTCTACTATCACTTGGCAGGAAACAACACCCAGTTCTACCCCCGTCTGATGGAGAACCTGCGCCGCGAACCCTTGGAGAAGGGGGAAAACGTAGGACCTGGCGGCCTGCTACGTTTCTATAAGCACTGTTGCGTAGCGGCAGGGGAAGACCTTACCGAGTTTTTCCGTGCACACGGCCTGCTTTCGGTGATGACCGACCGCTTTGTGGGCGACTACTCCAACTCCGTGTATAACCAGTCGCAAGAGCAGATTGATGCAGCCATTGCAGAGGTCAAGGCGTTGGGGCTGCCGGTAAACATTGCCCCGCTCTTTATCAGCGATGCCACGCCCGATGTCACCTACGGACATGACGGTACTACCCAACGCAGCTATTGGGATGGCAACAATACCACTAGTGGAAACAATGCCGAGGTAGGTAGTTATGTCGATTTTGTCAATGGCGAGACGGTAGGCACAGCTCCTACACTCACCATAGAGAGCACCACTGTGACTATCGACGGTCTCGATGGTGTGGGTATTGCCATCTTCAACGAGAAGGGCGAGATCGTGGGCTTCTCTACCAAATCGACCTTTGAACTCTCCGAAGAGTGTGCCGCGCTCCTCGCATCGGGCGAGGCAACGGTAAAGGCTGTCAATGCCGACAACTCCACGGTACCGATTGAGGTGACAGACCCGACGCAGATTAAATATGGCCTGCTCGGCGATTTGCTCGACGAGGCAAACGTTATGCTTGCTCTCTCTGACGATACCAACACCAAGTTAGGATGGTACAGGCCGTCTGCATTGGAGGCATTGAATACTGCTTATACTAAAGCAAAAGAGGTATACGACGAGCGAGACGTGAACTCCTATACCGCAGCATACGATATGCTGAAAATAGCCTACGACGAGGTGAGGAACAATGCCGATGCAGTTATCGGTCTCAAGACAGGGTCAGGGTATGCCTATCGCTTGGTGAACAAAGCATATCCCGAACGCTCAATGGTGGTAGATGCCTCTGATAGCGATTCAGATGGTAACAGTGATGAAATGTTCGCTTTGGCAACTGAGGATACAGATGTACAGAAGTGGTATTTTGAGGCATCCGATACGGAAGGCCGCTACTATCTGAAGAATAAGAGCACGGAGAAATATCCAGGAAATGTTACTTCTGGTGCTGTGTTGAAAGCAGATAAAACAAAAGATGGAGCCTATGCTTATGAGTTGCGCGATATGGGGCAAGGCGTATGGGCACTCGTGGGTAACACTGGTTTGCACTGCTCTGCTTCACAAAGCTACAATATCGTAGGATGGGGAGCCGATGCCGATGCTACCCAATGGTATATCATTGCCGTAGAGGTGGATGACATCGCAGAAGCACGCTACGAGTTGGAGAACTTGGTCGAGAAGACCGAGGCAATGATGGCCGAGGTGGGTGAAGTGGCAGTAGGTGAGGCAAACGCTTTGACCTTGACGGAAAGTAATTACTACTGTAATGCCGAATGTAAGGAAACAACATACGGAGACCAGTTTACCAGTTATTCGGTTTTGTGTGATGGCTCCTCTTCTACATTCTTGCATACAGACTATAGTA
>JAFWXS010000033.1 GCA_017517925.1 Bacteroidaceae bacterium
GTCGTTGAGCTCGCTATAGGCGTTGCACAGCTCCTTACCGTTGACCATGAGTTCGAAACGCTCGGTGAGCTCGGGGTTCTCGCGGTGGCGCTTGCAGAGGGGAGACATCTCGATGGGATAATCGGTGATGAAGGTTGGCTGTATGTAGTTGCCCTCGCACTTCTCGCCGAAGATCTCGTCAATGAGTTTACCCTTACCCATAGTCTCATCGGTCTCTACACCCAGTTCCTTGCATACGGCACGCAACTGAGCCTCATCCATACCAGTAATGTCCACTCCGGTGAACTCCTTGATAGCCTCTGTCATGGTGCGGCGTGCGAAGGGAGCCTTGAAGCTGATCACATTGTCGCCCACCTGCACCTCGGTAGTGCCGTTCACGTCGAGACAAATCTTCTCGAGCATCTGCTCGGTGAAGTTCATCATCCAGTTGTAGTCCTTGTACGATACATAAATCTCCATACAGGTGAACTCGGGGTTGTGGGTGCGGTCCATACCCTCGTTGCGGAAGTTCTTGGAGAACTCATACACACCCTCGAAGCCACCCACGATGAGGCGCTTCAGGTAGAGTTCGTTGGCGATACGCAAGTACAAGGGGATGTCGAGTGCGTTATGGTGAGTGATGAAGGGACGTGCAGCAGCACCACCGGGGATTGACTGCAATACGGGAGTCTCCACCTCCATGTAACCACGTGTGTTGAAGAACTCACGCATCGAGGTGTACACCTTGTTGCGCTTGATGAAAATGTCCTTCACACCATCGTTCACCACGAGGTCCACGTAGCGCTGGCGATAGCGCAGTTCGGGGTCGTCAAACTTGTCGTAGGCCACACCATCCTTGTACTTTACGATGGGGAGCGGTCGGATGCTTTTTGAAAGTACGGTGAGTTTGTGGGCATGCACACTGATTTCGCCCGTTTGTGTGCGGAATGCTACGCCCTCGATACCTACGAAGTCACCGATGTCGAGCAGACGCTTGAACACTACGTTGTACATGTCCTTGTTCTCCTCGGGGCAGATGTCATCACGAGTGATATACACTTGGATGCGGCCCTTTGAGTCCTGCAATTCGATGAACGACGCCTTACCCATTACGCGGCGGCTCATCAGGCGGCCGGCGATAGATACTTGGCGAGGTTCGTCCTCATCGCGGAACTCCTCTTTTATATCGGTAGAAAATGCGTTGGTCACATACTCTGCGGCAGGATAGGGCTCGATGCCCATGGCGCGCAATTCGTTCAGACTGTTGCGTCTGATAATCTCTTGTTCGCTAAGTTCTAATACGTTCATCTTTCAACGTTTTATGTTTTAACGCACAAAGGTACTGCTTTTTTTTGACTTGACGAAGATATTCCCCATTTATTGCATCTATATATAGAAAGCAGGGGAGCGCTGTTGTGGTTTGTCTTTCCCACTGCCGTGCATTAACGTTCTTTTAAATTTATTTTTTTCATTATTAGAGATATATTCCGTACCTTTGTGGCGATACTTAAAAAAATCGACTATGAAACACTTGAATGTAAGAGTCCTTTCTCTTGCTACCCTTCCGGGTGCGCTTTTTGCGCAGGAGGCACAGAAGGTCGCAACTGAACCTGATACCCGCAGTGCTCGTCCTAATGTAGTCATGATCTATGCCGACGACTTGGGGTTTGGCGACCTTGAGTGCTACGGTGCCGTAGGTGTTAAAACACCGAATGTCAATCGCTTGGCCAACAGCGGATTGCGCTTCACCAACGCCCATGCCGTAGCCTCTACGAGTACCCCTTCGCGTTACTCCCTGCTCACGGGTGAGTATCCTTGGCGCAAATCGGGCACCGATGTGGCGGCAGGCGATGCGGCGATGATTGTCTCTCCCGATCAGTATACCGTAGCCGACGTTTTCAAGGCTGCTGGTTACACCACGGCCGCATTCGGCAAGTGGCACCTCGGCCTGGGTGCGCAGACGGGCAAGCAGGACTGGAACAAGCCCATCTCCCCGGCCCTGCCCGACATAGGCTTCGACTACTCCTACATTATGGCCGCCACGGCTGACCGCGTACCTTGCGTCTTCATCGAGAACAGCAGCGTAGCCAACTACGACCCTACGGCACCCATCTACGTCAGCTACAACCAGAACTTCGACGGCGAACCCACGGGAAGCAGCAATCCCGAATTGCTTTACAACCTCAAGAGTTCGCACGGGCACAACAACTCGATAGTCAACGGCATAGGCCGCATCGGCTACATGAAGGGTGGCGGCAAGGCACTCTGGAAAGACGAGAACATTGCCGACAGCATCACTCGTCATGCGGTCGACTTCATTAAAGCCAATAGCGATGAGCCCTTCTTCATTTACTTTGCCACCAATGACGTGCATGTGCCCCGCTTCCCGCACCCCCGTTTCCGCGGTCAGAGCTCGATGGGTCTGCGTGGCGATGCCATCGTGCAGTTCGACTGGAGCGTGGGTGAGATTGTAGCTGCCCTCGAGGAGCAGGGCTTGCTCGACAATACCCTCATCATCCTCACCAGTGACAACGGTCCCGTGCTCGACGACGGATACGTAGACCAGTCTGAAGAGCTTGTGGGCGAGCACTCGCCTACGGGTGGTTTGCGCGGTGGCAAGTATAGTGCCTACGAGTGCGGCACCCGCGTGCCCTTCATCGTGCACTGGCCTGCCCTCATCGGGGAGGCAGCCGTGAAGGATGCTCTGGTATCGCAGATCGACTTCCTCGACGTGATGGCCAGCGTAGTGGGTGTGGGCGACGGCAAGGCTCTCTCGCCCGACGGCCAGCCCGAGCAGGTGGCTGCATGGCTCGGCGATGAGGACGAGGGCCGCAGCTATGCTATCGGTATGGCACAGAACCATACGCTCACCCTCCGCACTCCGGAATGGAAGTATATCGAGCCCAAGGGCGGTGCTGCGATGATACCCTGGGGCCCCAAGATCGAGACCGGATACTCCACGTCACCGCAGATCTTCCGCCGTGTCGATGGCGAGTATGACGAGACGGCAAACAGGGCCGTCGAGTATCCTCAAGTGGTGGACAGCCTGAGCGATGAGCTGGAGCGGGTGCGCATCGCCCCCTCCTCTTCGGTCACCTCGGAGCTTTACGGTGCCTACCATATCAAGTACAACGGCAAGCCCCTCTTCATCGCTTACAATGCCACTCACGACCGCCACAACAGCGAGGGCTACAAGCTCCTCTCGCCCGATCATTTCACCTCCACGGCCGCGGGCGACGAGGTGGTCATCGTGCGTCCCTCGGGCTTGGGCTATACCCTCTCCATGCAGGGCAAGGTGCTGTGTGAGCCGCGTCTTACTACCTGGGGCCACTTCATGTTTTCCGACGATGAGTCCGAGGCCGGTGTATACCTCTTCGAGGAGACTGCCACGGCCTCTCTCTATAAGATACGCAGCACGAGCGAGGGCATCAACTACCTGAACATCTACACCGAGCATGGCGTGGCCGGCAACGACAAGTCGGTCAAGGCTGGCCTTGCCAGCTATACTGTAGAGCCGCTTGCCGCCTTCCCGCTCACTCTCCCCTCCACCGGCACGGCGGCCATCTGTCTGCCCTTCAGTGTGGTCATTCCCGAGGGTGCCTGTGCCTACGATGCCACGGCCACGGGCATCGCCTTCGACAGCGAAGCGGGTGGCTACACCTGTACGCTGAGCCCCATCGCCACTCCGGGCGAGACGCTTAAGGGCGGCACTCCCGCTATCATCAACGGCCACGAGGGGAGCTATGCCCTACCCATCACGATGAACGATGGGGGTGCCAAGAGCTCTCTCGACCAGTCGCTGCTCAAGGGGCACTATGTGTCCGGGACGCTTACCCAGGGCGACGACATGCGCAAGTATCTCCTTGCCATGCAGGACGGTGCGGCCGGGTTTGAGACCTTCGAGGGCTCGGCTCCTGTAGCCGCCAACCAGTGTTGGATGGAGTGCAGCATGCCCGAGGCCGACGAGCTCATCCTGCGCTTCGGCACATCTACGGGCATCAGTGCCGTTTCTGCCGTAGGTGCTTCCCCGCAGGTCTACAACATTGCCGGGCAGCGCCTGCTTGCTCCGCAGAGGGGGATCAACATCGTGGAGGGCAAGAAGGTCTTCTTCGAATGAGGGTAGGGCAGTATCTCTGCCATGGATATACAGCGGCAGGGTGTTGTTCCTTTCGGAAAAAAGCATTACTTTTGCCGCAATCGAAATAATCTTGACCGATATGAACTACGACGTTTTCATCAGCTATTCGATGAGCCTGTCGAGCCGTGCCTACGAGCTGTCGGCACAGTTGGGCCGCGAGAATATGATGTGCTACCTCGACTGTATGGAGAGCGGCTACACGCTGGGTGACTATACGCGCACCATCCTTGAGGAGAGCCGCCTGTATGTGTTGCTGGCCGACACGCTGCCCGCCTCGCCCTATGCCACGGCGCTGCTGCAGTGTGTCATCGCCATGACGAAGCCCATGCTCGTGTGTCTTGCCTCTGGCGACGCACTGCCCGATGCGCTGAGCGGACGCTGCACCGCCACCACCGACGCCATGGTACTGGAGGACATCCTTTGCTTGCTGAGGAATGAGGAGGATGAGGAGGGGAATCCCTCTGTGAAGGCATCATTGACAGTGTTCTTGATGCACCTCGCGTCTTTGTCATCCTGGACGAAGCGGAGGTGTCCGTGCAATGCGATGAAGAGGCTCCCTCGCTCCATCCCCCTATCATCCTGAGCAACGCGAACCTTCAGGTCGCTGGTCCGAAGGGGAAAAGCAAGGATCTCGCAGCCGGACTTGACATAGAAGCCACCCCCACCTTCACCGTGACGCCCCTTTACGAGGCTGATGCCGACGAGGAGCAGGACACCGCCGACGAAAATCAGGATGAGATCTACGAAAGTGGGTGGGGCCGTTCTCTAATCTTCGAGGATGACGCTGTCGACACCGAGCGCCGACTTCTATGAGGAGTGTCGTAAGGGCGAGGGAACCCTCGACTATGAATGTATATATCTTTTCCATATCCAAATCTTTAATTGCTTAGTATTCCCTCTGCTGTCTCTTGCAGCAGGTAGTCCTCATAGTTAGTGAGTAGCTTCAACGAACTGGCCTTGGCTGCGTGTACCCATTTCAAAAATGTGCTCGTCTGATTTTTCTATTGGGTATACTCGTTTTTGTTAAGGGTTAACGCGATTCACAGACCGTTGGTTAGCTTAAAATAACAAAGGAGAGCACGCGCTCTCCTTTGTTAATAGATATGTAGATATGTGTGGGAGTGATTACTTAATCACAACTTTCTTGCCATTTACAATATAGATACCTGCATCGGTAATCTTCTCTACGCGACGGCCGAGGAGGTCATAGATAACCTGCTCACCAGTGACAACCTCAATTCTCTCTACAGCAGTTTCGCCACTAATGGTCCAGGTGCAAGTACCTGTGCAAAAGCCATTAAATGCATTAAACATCCAGTTCTCATCTTTACCATAATTCACAACAATCTGTGACAAGTCAAGCGTGTATGTGCCAGCAGCAGTGATGGGCTCTACGATCAGTTCCCAACCGTTTTCAGCGTAGGTGCTTCCTGAAGCATACTCTAATTGGTTATAAGAAAGACTTGGATTATAGTTTTCTGTCAGTGCGATTTTGTTTCCTGCAGCATCTGTCAAGTATATAACCTTTGAAATCGTTTGATACTCTTTATCCCATGCCATTTGAATGTCTTGGTTGAACGAAACGACAATACGTCCTATTTGGTCAATTTCACCATCACCGGGAGTGACGCTTTCAATTGCCAACGGAGTGATGCTTAAAGTAAACAGTTCTACGGTAATCATGCGCTCTTCATTGGGAACACCATCCATAGTGAACATGCCTTCGGGGATAACGAAATAGTAAATACCCTCTTCTGTGAACTCCTTGTTGAAGGTTACGGTGATAATACCATCGGCATACGTTGCAGTACCTTTGCTGTCACCTTCGCTGGGGAGGTAGGCTACAACCTCTTTGCCTTCTGCAAGTATCACTTCATTCACGTTCTTGAAACCGATCTGGAGATTGCCGAGTTCTTGTACTCTATCACCATCATTTAAGTTGGTCATGAATGCGGGAGTGGGGTCTACTACATTGAGCCAGAAGTTTGCGTATGCATTGATTTCGCCGTCAGCGCTGATAAATATGCCTTCGGGAATGGAGAAATCATACCAGCCTTCTTCGCTGATAGCATTGTCAAGTGTCAAGGTTACGGTCTTCTTGTCTTCGCTGATGGTGTATCCATTGACCAAAGCTACGGGGCTGTAGTAATAAGTGTCCGTGACATACAGCCTTGAAAGGTTTGCTACCTCGGCGATCTCCTTGCTGAAGGTGAGTTCCAACTGCTCAAATTTACTGGCTTCTAAGGGAGAGCATCCGTTGACAGGGAAGGTGCCTACTATGTTGAAGGTGAATGTCTGCTCGGCAAATGCTTCTCCATCGGCACTCTTGATCATACCTGCAGGGATGGTGTAGGTGTATGCACCTGGACTGGTGATAACTTGGTTTACGAGCTCTTCTTTACCATCTTTGCCCTCAGCCATAACCTGCTCGAACTGGAGGATAACATAGTTCTTGGGCATGTACTCGTTCTCGTAAAGGTTGGTGAGCTTGAATACCTCGTTCGTCTCGGTATTCTTCACCTCAATGCCGCTTTCGGGCATTGTTGCGGTTACATCCTTGGTGAAAATGAATTGTACCTGCTCGACTCTTGTTACCGATGCGCCATCACCGGGGGTCACTGCCTGAAGTCCGAACGCGGCGGGCTCAGTATTCTCCTCCTTGTCTTGTGCCATTGCTGTTCCCAAAACGAGGAACATAGCCATAAAAGAAAGTAAAAGTTTCTTCATAAAAATGAATTTTAGTTAATAATAAAGTTTGATATAGTCTTTCTCGTTAATATTTTGTGCAAAATTAGATTTAATCTGACATTCGTGCAAATATATTTTGTATTTTTGTAGGCAAACAATCAAATATAAGGATAATATGAAATATATAGGACCACACGTATCGGCATCGGGCGGTGTAGAGTATGCCCCCATGAATGCCCAGGAGGTAGGCGCCACGGCGTTTGCCTTGTTTACCCGCAATCAACGTCAGTGGGTGTCAAAACCATTGGCCGATGCGAGCATTGCGTTGTTCAAGGAACGTTGTGTAGAATATGGCTACGACGCACGTTACATATTGCCGCACGACAGTTACCTCATCAATTTGGGACATCCGCAGTCCGAAGGGTTGGAGAAGTCGCGCGCAGCATTCTATGACGAGATGCACCGCTGCGAGCAATTGGGACTTACGATGCTCAACTTCCATCCAGGCAGCCATCTGAACGAAATGCCTACCGATGCATGTTTAATACGTATTGCCGAGAGCATCAACATCGCCCTCGACAAGACGCAGGGCGTGACGGCAGTCATCGAGAATACGGCAGGGCAGGGGAGCAACATGGGATTCTCGTTCTATCACTTGGCGCAGATTATCGACCAGGTGGAAGACAAGAGCCGTGTGGGTGTATGCCTCGACACCTGCCATACCTACTCGGCTGGCTACGACATACGCGACAATTATGAGACTGTATGGGCTGAGTTTGGCGAGGTAGTGGGCTTTGAGTATCTACGGGGCATACATCTCAACGACACGAAGAAAGCCTTAGGATCGCGTGTTGACCGCCACGAGAGTATCGGGCAGGGATTATTGGGCATAGACTTCTTCAAACGGTTCATGCAGGACGAGCGTTTCGACAATATACCGCTCATCCTCGAGACACCCGACGAGAACCGCTGGGCCGAGGAGATACAATTGTTGAAGAGTTTTGAGTAAAAGTTGTATTATAATAAAGGTGAAGACTTATGAAAAAGATGATTTGCTTGGCACTCTGTGCCACTATGCTCGTTAGTTGCGAGTTTGTTACCAAGCGTGAGAAGGAGCTGACTGCACAAAATGAGTCGCTCGCGACGGAACTTTCTGAGAAGAATGCCGCGCTCGACCAGGCTATGCAGGCTATTGCCGATATTCAGGAGGGATTCCGCGTCATCAATGAGGCTGAGGGCCGTGTGAACATACAGTCACAAGGTGGCGAAGGCATTACCGATGCCGAGCGCATGAAAGAGGATATCCTCTTCATCCAGCAGAAGATGGAGGAGAATCGTAAGCAGATAGAGCAGCTGGAGAAGAAACTCAAGAAAAGTGGTGCCGAGACGGCAAGTCTGCGCAAGGTGCTTGACAACCTGCAGAAAGAGCTCGACGCAAAGGTCGCAAGCATCGCTGCATTGCAGGACGAACTGGCACAGAAGAACATTCGTATAGCTGAGCTCGACAACGCAGTGGCAATGCTCACGGGCGATGTGAACAATCTGCAGCAGATGACTGATGTACAGCAGGAGGTGATAGAGCAGCAGGTGGTACAACTCAATACCGCATGGTATGTGTATGGTACGGCCAAAGAACTCAAGGGGCAGAATATCCTGCGCGATGGTAAGGTGCTCTTGTCTACCGACTTCAACAAGGATTACTTCACGGAGGTTGACATCCGTGTGGACCGTACCTTCCCTCTCTATGCCAAGCGCGCTCAGCTGCTAACCACGCATCCCGCAGGCTCGTATGAGTTTACCAAGGATGAAGAGAAGCAACTCACGCTTCATGTCATCGACTTCGAGGCGTTTTGGAGCGTGTCGCGCTACATGGTGATTCAGGTGAAATAAGAGGGATTGGTTTGCGGAATGGCTGATACAAATAAAGGATGCTCTGGTGAGCATCCTTTTCTTTTGAATTCATTTGTAAGACTGTATCTTACTCGGGGCGGATAGCCTCAGAAGGACAAGCATCAGCGCATGTGCCACAATCTACGCAGAGGTCGGGGTTGATAACATACTTGGTATCGCCTTCAGAGATAGCCTCAGAGGGACACTCGTCGATGCAAGTACCGCACTTGATGCAGTCGTCAGTGATTACGTAAGCCATAATAAAAAAATATTTAAAGTTAGTACTAACATTCGCTTGAGAGCCAATGACACAGCAAAGTTAAGGCTTTTCTCCGCACGATGTTCGTGTTGTCATAGTTTTTCTGCTATATTTGTACGTTGTCTAAATAATAAAACGCTCTGGAATACGTTCTATAGGGGTATGAACGCACACAAGCATAATATATGCATACATAGGTGTCTGTTAAGCCTGATGACGATAGCGCTGCTCTCTACAGCTCCGCTGCGGCTTGCTGCACAGGATCGTAAGGTGCAGAATCGCCCGTATATTGATATGCGTCGTTGGCACTACGGCTTCCTCTTCGGAGTACACATGCAAGACCTGGAGTTTACCAACAACGGCTATGTGCACACATTGGAGGAAGGTACGCAAGAGTCGTGGTTTGCCGATGTGGCATCCTACACTCCCGGTTTCTCGGTGGGTGTGCTGGGCGAACTGCGTCTGACGGAGTACCTTGCCTTGCGCTTCATCCCCACGATGTACTTCGGAGACAAGACTGTGACCTTCCGCGAACAACTGAGCGGTGCGACGGAGCGCCAGGCGTTGAAGTCTACCTACCTCTCCGTGCCGGTCGATGTGAAGTGGACTGCCCAGCGCTTCAACAACTACCGCCCCTATGTGGTGGTGGGTGTCGCTCCGATGGTAGACCTCACGGTGAAGCGGCAGAAGGCCTTGCTCGTGCGGCGAGCTGATGTGGCACTCGAGGTAGGCTTCGGCTGTGACTTTTATCTTCCCTTCTTCAAGCTCATTCCCGAACTGAAGTTCTGTTTTGGTCTCTCCGATGTGTTGGTGAAGAAGAGAAATGACCTTACGGACAAGAATCTGCTCAAATATACCCAATCGCTTGATGGTGCTATGAGCCGTATGATGGTGCTCACATTTTATTTCGAATAGGACTATTGGGGATGCTGTGGTGTCTAAATTGTAGGAAATTGGAGCTTTGAGATGACATTTTTTAAGTTTTTATGAAAAAATCTTGTCAATTTGTTGTTTGGATAAAAACAATGACATATCTTTGCAACGACAATAACACCCCAAGGTATTATGTCGGAAGGTAAAAAAGGATAACAAAGATGAATCAAACTCGCCTACAACACCATCATCACACTTATCTCTCGAGATAAGGTGAGTGTTGTATGCAGTTTGGATTCATTGAAAAACAGACAGAGGACTTGCCTTGTAGGTAGGTCTTTTTTTGTTGTAAGTAAGAATAATAATATATGTATATATGGTACGCATAGCTATCCAGTCGAAAGGACGACTCAACGAACAGAGCGTCGAGCTGCTGCAAGATGCAGGCTTGAATGTGAATGACCAGAAGCGCAAGTTTCTCGACCGCGTAGACAATTTCCCCGTAGAGATTCTTTACCTGCGCGACGATGATATACCCGAAGTGGTGGCCGACGGCTCGGCCGACATCGGCATCGTGGGCTACAACGAGGTGGCCGAGACGGGAGCCGAGGTCGACCTCGTGCGCCAGCTGGGCTTCGGTAGCTGTCGCATCTCGCTCGCCATCCCCAAGGGCGACGAGTATACCTCGCCACAGTACTTCCAGGGCAAGCGCATCGCCACATCGTATCCCAACATCCTCAGCCGTTACTTCGAGGAGCAGGGCATAGAGGCCTCGGTGCGCGTCATCAAAGGCTCGGTAGAGATAGCCCCCGCCGCAGGTATTGCCGATGCCATCTTCGACATTGTGTCATCGGGCGGTACGCTCGTGAGCAACGGACTCAAGGAGGTAGAGCGGGTCATCCACTCCGAAGCGGTGCTCATCGCCAACCCCAACCTCACGCCCGAGAAGCAGGCCATCCTCGATTCGCTGCTCTTCCGCATTGATGCAGTCACCAACAGCCGTGGCAAGAAGTATATCCTTATGAACCTCCCTACCGACAAGGTGGATGAGGCTATCGCCATACTGCCCGCCATGCGCAGCCCGTCGGTGATGCCTCTGGCCGACAAGGCGTGGTGCTCGCTCCACTCGGTAGTGAAGGTCGACGAGTTGTGGAACAAGATTGAGCGCCTCAAGCAAATCGGTGCCGAGGGTATTCTGGTGCTCGACTTGGATAAGGTGATAGAATAACCCCAATTTACAATTTGACCATTTACAATTTACTGTTTATTGGGCAATTGGATTATTTTACAATTGCATCATCGCGAACTTATAAATTGTCAAATTGTAAATCAATAGTAAATAGTAAATTGTAAAATTGTAAATGACAAATATATATATCAACCCGACGAGGGAGAATTGGCCCTCCCTCATGCGCCGTGCCGACAGTGACGACTCCCTCATCGAGAGCCGCGTACGCACCATCCTTGAGCGTATCCGCCAGGGAGGCGATGAGGCGTTGCGTGCCGTCACCACAGAGATTGACGGGCGCTGTCCCGAGTGTCTGCAGGTGAGCGAGGCCGAGTTTGCCGAGGCCACGACCCAAGTTAGCGATGAATTGAAAGCCGCCATCCGCCAGGCTGCCGACAACATCAGCGCTTTCCACCGCGCACAACAGATGCCACAGGTCGACGTCTACACCATGCCCGGCGTACACTGCCGCCGCCGTATGCTCCCCATACGCCGCGTGGGCCTCTACATCCCTGGAGGCAGTGCTCCGCTCTTCTCCACCATCCTGATGCTGGCACTCCCCGCACAGAGTGCCGGATGTGAGGAGATTGTGCTCTGCACCCCCTGCGACCGCGTCACGGGTAAAGTGAATCCCGTAGTGCTCTACACCGCTCGGCTGTGTGGTGTGAACACCATATATAAATTAGGTGGTGCACAAGCCATCGCTGCCATGGCCTATGGTACCGAGAGCATCGCCCGAGTATACAAGATATTTGGTCCCGGTAACCGCTATGTCACCAAAGCCAAGCAGATGGTGAGTGCCCAAGGTACGGCCATCGACATGCCGGCCGGTCCCTCCGAGGTGATGGTGATGGCCGACGAGACGGCACGCCCCGACTTCGTGGCAGCCGACTTCCTCTCACAGGCCGAGCATGGCCCCGACAGCCAGTCGCTCCTCGTCTGCAATAGTCGAGAGTTGGCGACGAAGGTCGAGGTGGAAATTGCTCGTCAACTGGCCTTGCTCCCTCGTGCGAACATTGCTGCCCGCTCCTTGGAGAATAGTCGCATCGTGGTGTTCGACGATGTGGACACGATGGTCGATTTTGCCAACGACTACGCAGCCGAGCACCTTATCATCGCTATGGATGATGCGTGGGCTGTGGCCGACCGCGTCACTGCCGCAGGCAGCATCTTCGTAGGACACTACTCCCCCGAGAGTGCGGGTGACTATGCTTCGGGCACCAACCACACGCTGCCCACCATGGGCCTCGCCACCGCCTACAGCGGTATTGGTTTAGATAGTTTTATGCACGCTATTACCTATCAGGAACTCACTCAAGAGGGTTTGAGTTCATTAGGCAACACTATTATTCAAATGGCTGAGGCCGAAGGGCTTGATGCTCATGCCAATGCCGTTAAAATCCGTTTGTCATGACCATAGAACAAGTACAAAGGTGGGTACGTCCCAATATCGCCGCCCTGAAACCCTATTCCACGGCCCGCGATGAATATAAAGGCTCTATCGGCATCTATCTCGACGCCAACGAGAACCCCTTCGAGAATGGCTACAACCGCTACCCCTCGACCACGCTCAAGGGGCAGGTGCGTACTGCCATCGCCGCAAAAAAAGGTATTGCTTCCGAGCGGCTCTTCCTCGGCAACGGCAGCGATGAGGCTATCGACCTGCTGTTCCGCATCTTCTGCCGCCCCGGTGTGGACAATGTCATCAGCATAGCCCCCACCTATGGCATGTATAGTGTGTGTGCCGCCATTAATGATGTCGAGTATCGAGAGGTGATGCTTGACGAGGATTTCTCATTGCCCGTAGACAAGTTACTCGCTGCTGCCGATGCCCAGAGCAAGTTGCTCTTCATCTGCTCGCCCAATAACCCCACAGCCAATGCTTTTCCTCGCGAACAGATACTCTCGCTTGTGCGCCAGTTTCCGGGTATTGTGGTGGTCGACGAGGCCTATATCGACTTCTCGTCCGAGCCCAGCATGGTAGAACTGATAGACGAGTATCCCAACCTCATCGTCCTGCAGACCCTCTCCAAGGCATACGGCCTTGCAGGCCTACGCATGGGGCTTGCCATGGCCCACGAGCGCATCATCAGCATCTTCGAGCAGGTGAAGTACCCCTATAACATTGGTGCCGACACCTTGGCCCTTGCCCTCCGCCTCCTCGAGACCGATATCACCCCGCAGGTGCAGACCCTTATTGCCGAGCGCGAACGTGTGGCTGCAGCCTTCCGTGCCGTGCCCTGTATCACGAAGGTATACCCCAGCGATGGCAACTTCCTGCTTGTGAAGACCGAGCGCCCGCGCGAGCTCTACGAATACCTCATTGCCCGCGAACTCATCGTGCGCGACCGCTCCCGTACCCCTGGTTGTGAGGGCACGCTGCGTATCACCATCGGTACGCCTGAGGAGAATGAACGTTTGATAGCGGAGGTAGCGCGGTATAAGTAAAAAATGCCGTAAAGATTGAAAAAGCACTGTCTCGGGACAGTGCTTTTTGTATTGGTTTATTCAATGGAGAAATAGTAGTCTTCGTCGTCCTGATACTTTGATAGCGTTTCCATACAACCATGATAGTCGGTTTTTCTAAAAGCCTCCATTTTGCCTTTTACCGTAAGTATGCGATTAAGGTTCTGAGGGTTGTCTTTGAGGTTCACTTGCTCGCGAAGTGCTGTATTTATCGGTAGGTCAACAATAATGACATTGTGCTCATCGCGTTCG
Organism: Bacteroidaceae bacterium; assembly: GCA_017517925.1. Taxonomy (GTDB): domain Bacteria; phylum Bacteroidota; class Bacteroidia; order Bacteroidales; family Bacteroidaceae; genus UBA1189. The sequence goes on from JAFWXS010000033.1 coordinate 13,774, forward strand.
TTAATATCATCTGCAAGGACGATGTTGTTTCGTGCGAGATTGTTGATTTCTTCAATGCTGGGACTAAAGCGGATATAACTGTTGTTGTAATATCCTACGATATATCCCCTGATGTACACTTGATTGTATTCTGTCTCGCTTTGTAGTTTTATCCCTTCGGCGATGCTTAGCGTGTCTTGCCTTGTTGCATTTGGGTCGTGGGGTAGGTCTGGCTCTTTAGGGTCTTCGTTGTCCTCTTCGTTCTCGTTGTCGTTATCCTCGTCGTCTGGTTCATACGATATCTCATCGGTAAAAGCGTATCCGGTAATCTCCTTCATCCCCGGTGTGCTGATGTATTGGGTGAGGTCGCCCTTAATGCGCAGCTTGCAATGGTAATTGTCGGGATTGTCGTAGAGGTTCAAGTCGCTACGCTCTACTGAGCCATTGGGCAATTGTATGGCGATGCAGTAGAGGTAATCATATTCGCTTCCCGTGGGGAACGTGTCAGCTAAGAGTATGTTTGAGGCTTTGGGGGCATCTGCTGTAAAGTCGCAGCCACTCTTTATGGAGTTGCTTTGGACGCATCCCACGATATACCCCTCTATCCATACGCTCTTGCCACGGCCTAAAGTCAGTGCTTCGCCGATGGAGTAGGGAGAGGTGTAGGTGCCTTCATGTACGATGGGTACGGAATCCCTTGTGTGCGGGCCTTCGTCCTTCCCCGTCTCAGTCTCGGGGGATGCAGGGTCATCGAGGATGATAGGCCCTGTGCACGCTGCCATCCAAAGCAGGCCGCACAACAGCAGCGATATGTAAAACGGATATTTCATAACGCCTGCGAAGTAACGAATTATTTATTTGAAAAGCAAATTCATCCCTCGTTTTGTCTGATATATATTAGGTAATAAAGAAAATTAGTTATAAATTTGCAGCGGAATATACTATGTGTAACCATATAATTATTTAAGTAACAATGATTAGCTACAAAGAATTGGGCCTTGTGAACACCAGAGAGATGTTCAAGAAGGCAATGGAAGGCGGCTACGCTATCCCCGCATTTAACTTCAACAACATGGAGCAGCTCCAGGCTATCGTACAGGCAGCCGTTGAGACCAAGTCTCCCGTAATCCTTCAGGTGTCTAAGGGCGCTCGTCAGTATGCCAACCAGACTCTTCTCCGCTACATGGCTGAGGGTGCTGTAGAGTATGCTAAGGAGCTCGGTTGCGAGCATCCCGAAATCGTGCTTCACCTCGACCACGGTGACAGCTTCGAGACCTGTAAGTCTTGCATCGACATGGGCTTCTCTTCAGTGATGATCGATGGTTCACACCTCCCCTACGAGGAGAACGTAGCTCTCACAAAGAAGGTTGTTGAGTATGCACACCAGTTCGACGTAACTGTTGAGGGTGAGCTTGGTATCCTTGCCGGTGTTGAGGATGAAGTAGTAGCTGAGCACCACACATACACACGTCCCGAGGAGGTTGTTGACTTCGTAACAAAGACTGGTTGCGACAGCTTGGCTATCTCAATCGGTACTTCACACGGTGCCAACAAGTTCAAGCCCGAACAGTGCACACGCAACGAGAAGGGTATCCTCGTACCTCCCCCCTTGGCATTCGACGTTCTCGAAGGTTGCATGAAGGAGCTTCCCGGCTTCCCCATCGTGCTTCACGGTTCTTCTTCAGTTCCTCAGGAAGAGGTTGAGACCATCAACAAGTATGGTGGCGCTTTGAAGGATGCTATCGGTATCCCCGAAGAGGAGTTGCGTAAGGCCGCTTCTTTGGCAGTTTGCAAGATCAACATCGACTCTGACAGCCGTCTTGCTATGACTGCTGCTATCCGTGAGGTGTTTGCAAACAAGCCCGCTGAGTTTGACCCCCGTAAGTACCTCGGTCCTGCTCGCGACAACATGAAGAAGCAGTACATCCACAAGATTGTGAACGTGCTCGGCTCTGACAACAAGCTCGCTTAATCTTGATAAGTAAGCTCGATAAAAAGCCGTCGGCATATGCCGATGGCTTTTTTTGTACTAAAAATCTTGTAGGTTTCATTTTTTTTCTACTTTTGTATGTGAGTATGCTTCTTAAAGTAAATAAAATGAAAGATAGGCGTATGGCAAATTATCTATTAGGATATGACATTGGCAGTTCGTCGGTAAAAGCCAGTCTTGTTGAGGCCGATAGCGGTCGCTGTGTCGCTTCTGCCTTTTATCCCAAGAGCGAAGCTCCTATCATAGCTCTGAGATCAGGATGGGCAGAGCAGGAACCCGATAGCTGGTGGAAGTATCTTCAGCAGGCTACCACAGAAGTGTTGTCTGTCGCGGGAGTTGTGGGCTCAGAGATTGCTGCTATTGGCCTATCATACCAGATGCATGGCCTGGTCTGTGTTGATGGTGCTGGCCTGTCATTGCGCCCAGCTATAATTTGGTGCGACTCACGTGCTGTTCCTTACGGGCAACGTGCCTTTAAGGATTTAGGTGAAGCGTATTGCTTGAATCGCCTGCTTAATTCGCCGGGTAATTTCACGGTATCAAAGTTGGCGTGGGTTAAGGATAATGAGCCGGAGGTTTATGCTCGGATCGACAAGATTATGCTTCCGGGTGACTATATCGCGCTATGCCTTACGGGCGAGGCCTTCACTACAGTCTCCGGGCTCTCTGAGGGTATATTCTGGGATTTCCAAGAAGGTCATCTCTCACACGATGTAATGAACTATTATGGTTTCGACTCCTCTATAATACCCGCCATCTGTCCTACATTTGGTCCACAAGGAGAACTTACGGCTACTGCTGCTGCAGAGTTGGGATTGGTTAAGGGTATTCCTGTTACATATCGTGCTGGAGACCAACCCAACAATGCTTTGTCATTGGGAGTGGTCAATCCGGGTGAGATAGCTTCTACGGCGGGGACGTCGGGTGTGGTATATGGAGTGTTGGGGCATGTGGGCTATGATTCGCGGTCACGTGTAAATACCTTTGCACATGTCAATCACACTGATGCTTTGACTCGTCTTGGTGTACTCCTTTGCATCAATGGTACTGGTATTTTGAATTCATGGGTGCGGCACAACATGTTGCCCGAGGGCCTCTCATATACCGAAATGAATGATATTGCTGCTTCTGCTCCTGTTGGGTCGGGTGGGGTGCGCATATTACCTTTTGGCAATGGTGCCGAGCGTGTGCTTGATAACCGTGCTCCAGGTTGCAGCATTCATGGCCTTGACTTCAATACTCACTCCCGTGCACATCTTCTGCGTGCTGTGCAAGAGGGTATAGCTTTCTCCTTCAAGTATGGTATAGAGGTGATGGAGCAGATGGGTATGGAGGTAAAGACGATTCATGCAGGACATGCCAATATGTTCCTCAGCCCTCTCTTCCGTCAGACGTTGGCCAATGTTACGGGTGCCACCATCGAACTCTACGACACCGATGGCTCGATAGGTGCAGCCAGAGGTGCGGGGATTGGGATAGGTATATACAAGGATTATGATGAGGCTTTTGTTTCTCTGAGAAAGTTGGCCGAGATTGGACCTCGGAACTCGGAAGTTGAGGCCACTGTCGAGGCTTACGGGAAGTGGAAAGCCGAAGTGGAAAGATTTATGGCAGGACACACTAATATAATAAACAGATAAAACTTAAATACTATGGCTAAAGAATTTTTCCCGGGAATCGACAAGATTCGCTTTGAAGGTAAGGAGAGTAGAAACCCGATGGCATTCCGCTATTACGATGCTGAGAAGGTAGTGATGGGCAAGAAGATGAAGGACTGGCTCCGTTTCTCCATGGCATGGTGGCATACCCTCTGTGCAGAAGGTGCAGACCAATTTGGAGGTGGAACCAAGCAGTTCCCTTGGAACGAGTCGGCAGACCCTATCCAAGCCGCCAAAGATAAAATGGATGCAGGGTTTGAGTTTATGCAGAAGATAGGTATTGAGTACTATTGTTTCCATGACGTGGACCTTGTAAGTGAGGGAGGTAGTATAGAGGAGTATGAGGCTAACCTGAAAGAAATAGTGAGCTATGCCAAGCAGAAGCAGGCGGAGACGGGCATTAAACTTTTGTGGGGAACAGCCAACGTGTTTGGGCATAAGCGCTATATGAATGGCGCAGCAACCAATCCAGACTTTAATGTTGTGGCCCGCGCTGCTGTGCAGATAAAGAATGCTATCGATGCAACCATTGAGTTAGGAGGAGATAACTATGTCTTCTGGGGTGGCCGCGAAGGTTATATGAGTTTGCTCAATACCGACCAGAAACGCGAAAAAGAGCACCTTGCCATGATGCTCACTAAGGCTCGCGACTATGCCCGTTCCAAGGGTTTCACCGGTACCTTCCTCATCGAACCCAAGCCTATGGAGCCTACCAAGCATCAGTACGATGTGGATACGGAGACCGTTATCGGCTTCCTCAAGGCTCATGGCTTGGACAAGGATTTCAAGGTGAATATCGAAGTCAACCATGCCACACTGGCGGGACATACCTTTGAGCATGAGCTGGCTGTGGCTGTAGATAATGGGATGTTGGGCTCTATTGATGCTAATCGTGGCGACTATCAGAATGGTTGGGATACCGACCAATTCCCCATTGACAACTACGAACTCACTCAGGCTATGATCCACATTATTCGTGCAGGAGGGTTCGGTACAGGAGGTACCAATTTTGACGCGAAGACACGCCGTAACTCTACCGATCTGGAAGATATCTTTATCGCCCATATTGCCGGTATGGATGCAATGGCGCGTGCCCTTGAGTCGGCAGCAATGTTGCTTGAAGAGTCGCCTTACCGGCAGATGCTGGCTCAGCGTTATGCCTCATTTGATGAGGGAAAGGGTAAAGACTTCGAGGAGGGAAAACTCGGTCTTGAGGATCTTGTAGCTTATGCAAAAGAGCATGGTGAGCCTTCACAGATAAGCGGTAAGCAGGAACTCTATGAAGCAATACTTAATATGTATTGTTGACGATTTATGTTTGTGGTTGTCAATATGCAACGCGGATGAACGCAGCTAAAGTCGTTTACTTGATAATTTTTTAATAAAAATGTGTGAAAGTCAAGAAAAAGTTGTAAGTTTGTACCACGTTATATAACCAACTTAAAATTAAACCAAAAAACTACAAGCGTATGAAACCTACATTGTTCGTATTGGCAGCCGGTATGGGCAGCCGTTATGGTGGTCTGAAACAGCTCGACGGTCTCGGCCCCAATGGTGAGACTATCATGGACTACTCTATCTTCGATGCTATCCGTGGTGGCTTCGGCAAGATTGTATTCGTTATCCGCAGAGACTTTGAGCAGGATTTCCGCGACAAGGTGCTCAGCAAGTATGAGGGTCACATCCCCACAGAGCTCGTGTTCCAGGCTATCGACGACCTTCCCGAAGGCTTCACCTGCCCCGCTGACCGTGCTAAACCTTGGGGTACCAACCACGCCGTGCTCATGGGTAAGAATGTTATCAACGAGCCCTTCGCAGTGATCAACGCCGACGACTTCTACAGCCGCGACGCTTTTGCCGTAATGGGCAAGTGGCTCAGCGAGCTTCCCGAGGGTAGCACAGGCAAGTACAGCATGGTAGGTTTCCGCATCTGCAACACGCTCTCTGAGAATGGTACAGTTGCTCGTGGCGTATGTGGCAAGAACGAAGCCGGCATGCTTACCGACGTGGTAGAGCGCACCGAGATTATGCGTGTTGACGGCACCATCTGCTACAAGGATGAGAATGGCGAGTGGCAGCCCGTAGGTGAGGAGACTCCCGTATCAATGAACTTCTGGGGCTTCACACCCGACTACTTCCAGTACTCAGAGGCTCAGTTCGTAGACTTCTTGAAGGAGAACATCGACAAGCCCAAATCAGAGTTCTTCATTCCTCTCGTTGTAGACACACTCATCAATAGCGGTAAGGCTACATGTGAGGTTCTTGATACTACAGCCAAGTGGTTCGGCGTAACCTACGCTGCTGACCGTCCCGGCACAGTGGAGAAGATTCAGGCATTGGTAGATGCTGGCGAATATCCCAACAAGTTGTTCTAATACAATTGGTGGATGAATAATAAAGGCGTGGCGGAATTCGCCACGCCTTTATTATTATATTTGTCGTTAGTTCATCAGAACGCAAACAGCAGGGGGAGCAGGAATATCATCACTACGCCCATGAGGACCTGCAGGGGCAGACCCACCTTGATGAAGTCCATGAAGGTGTACTGGCCTGCGGGCAGTACCAGCGCATTGGGCGGCGTGGAGAAGGGCGAGGCGAAGCACATCGAGGCGGCCACGGTGACTGCAAAGAGGAAGGGCAGGGGGCTCACACCGATGCCGATGGCACACTGTAAGGCGATGGGGGCCATGAGCACGGCGGTGACGGTGTTGCTGATGAAGATGGTCATCACCGAGGTGGCAAAGTATACAGCGGCGAGAGCCACATAGGGGCCGCTGGTGCCGAAGGTGTTGACGATAAAGTCGGCAATGGCGGTCGATACGCCCGTCTTCTCCAGTGCCGTTGACATGGGCAGCATGGCGGCAAAGAGCACGATGGTCTGCCAGTTGATGGTCTTGTAGGCGGCCTCCACGCTGCGCACACAGCCGGTGATGACCATGAGTACGGCAGCAAGGAGCACGGCGGTGACGGGGGCCACAGGGATGGAGTCGATACACATCATCACAATCATGGCGACCATGATGAGGGCGGCCACAGGGGCCTTGTAGTCGAGAGTCACCTTGGCGGCCTCCTGCAGGGGCTCGCCCAGCACCACCCAGTTGGTCGACTCGCTGCGCAGGCGGGCGATGTCTTTCCAGGTACCTTGCACGAGGAGCACGTCGGACTCGTGTATCTTCTCGCTGCCGAGGTTGTGGAGCAGGTACTCACCGTCGCGGCGGATGCCGAGGACGTTGATGTTGAACTTGTTGCGCAGACCGATATCCATAATCCTGCGGCCCGTCATCGAGGAGGAGGGCATGATGAGGATTTCGGCGATGCCGATGTCGTAGAAGTCGAGCGAGGCGTTCGATGAGCTGCCTTCAATCTCGTCGGTGTGGTTGTCGATGAGGCGCAGGGCAAAGTCCTCGGCCAGCTGCTGCACATGCTCCAGCTCGCCCGAGAGGTAGAGCACGTCGCCCTGCTGCAGCATGAGCGAGGGCGAGGCGAGCTGCTGGTTGACGGTGCGCACAAACTTATTGTGGCCCGCGCTGCGGCGCAGCTCGATGACGTTAACGCCATACTGGCGGTAGATGTCGAGGTCGACGATGGTCTTGCCTATGACCTTGGCCCCCTCGGTCACATGCACGCGGAAGAGGTTGTCGGCCAAGCCATACTCCTTGACCAGCTCGTTCAATGACTTGCCGCCCTGCTTGCTCCCCTTCTCGCCCGTCTTGGGGGTGAGGAACAGCTTGGTGAGCGGCATCAGCACCACGATACCCACCGCGAGGGTGATGAGGCCCACGGGGAGGAAGGTGAAGAAGGAGATGTCCTGCACGGCAGCCGGCACCAGTCCGCTGGCCTTGGCATTGGCCAGGGTCTCCTGAATGATAAGGTTGGGGGGCGTACCGATGAGGGTCATCATACCGCCCATGCTGCTGGCGAAGGCCAGGGGCATGAGCAGGCGGCGTGCCGAGGTCTTGGCATAGGCAGCCATACTTACCACGATGGGAAGCATCAGCGCCACCGTGCCCGTATTGCTCACGAAGCCGCCTATGAGTGCCGTCACGAGCATCACCAAGAGGAACAGGCGTGTCTCGCTCGTACCGGCGAGCTTGATCACCTGTCCGCCAATCATCTTGGCCAGTCCCGTCTGGAAGATGCCGCCACCCACGATGAAGAGCCCCACCATCATGATGACCGTGGTGTTGGAGAAGCCCGCCAGGGCTTCGGTGGGATTCAATATCTGGAATAGCAGTAGGGACAGCAGGGAACACAGCGCCACGAGGTCGGACCTCACCTTGCCGCTCACAAACAGCGCGGCCGATATCAAGAGAATAATTACGGTAGTTAACATTGTTGCGTCTTTTTTTTATTAGAATTGCAAAGGTACGAAAAAGCGGGCGAATAAACAAAGTTAGTTCGTTATTCTCAGCGAGCGCAAGAACCTTCTTGGCGCAGCCATAAAGGTACGTCAAAAGCCTTTCTCGTTTTTTTAATCTTTTTATGTGTCAAACATATAATTTATAAAAAAAATTATACCTTTGTCCCCGGATGTGTCAAGCATCGAACGTCAAACAATTAAATGATTGATAGACTTTGATTCACCTAAAAACGATATTCCGTATCATAGGCTCGTTGCTATTGTTGCTTGCGGGCATCTTCACTCTCTTTGGCATAACGTCACCGTTCCTGGAGGGAAATGACTTCTTCGGCTTCCTCGTATCGGCATTGGCTACTACACTTGCAGGACTATGGTGCCTCATCATAGCCAAGGGGAGCAAGGGGGAATTCTCCCGGCGCGACAGCTACATCACCATCACGGTGTGTTGGATAGCCTTCGCGCTCTTCGGGTCGCTACCTTATTGGTTAGGCGGGCATATCCCGAGCTTTACCGATGCCTTCTTCGAGTCAATGTCGGGATTCACTACCACGGGCGCCTCTATACTCGACAATATAGAGAGCCAGCCCCACGCGCTGCTGCTGTGGCGCAGCCTCACGCAGTGGCTCGGTGGCTTGGGTATCGTGTTCTTCACGGTGGCCATCCTGCCCATGTTCGGTATCGACAAGGTGCAGCTCTTCGCAGCCGAGGCGACGGGGGTGAGTAAGCGTAAGGTGCACTCGCGCGTGTCGGTGGGCTCGCGCTGGATATTCGGCATCTACATGCTGCTCACGGTGGCCTGTACCGTGTCGCTCAGGCTGTGTGGTATGGGGTGGTTCGATGCCATTAACCATGCGCTAACAACGACAAGTACTGGAGGCTTCTCTACCTATCAAGCCAGTATTGAATCATTTGCTTCTCCTATGATAGAGTATATAATCACTCTATTCATGTTTATCAGTGGCATCAACTATACCCTGTTGTATCTGTTGCTGTTCAGGGGCAAGATGAGTGACCTCTATCATAACACAGAGTTTCGCGTATATCTTTTCACTGTACTGGGATTTACGCTTTCCATAACTGTTGGATTGCTGGCTCAAGGAGATATGGGCATAGAGAAAGCTTTTCGCTTGTCCATATTCCAGGTTGTGTCGTTGCAAACCACTACAGGCTTTGCTACTACTGATTATATGCAATGGCCTCCCTATTTATGGATGTTGGTTAGTTTCATTATGTTCTTTGGTGCTTGTGGAGGTTCTTCTACGGGTGCCATGAAGTGTGGTCGTGTAGCTATCCTCGCCAAGAGTCTACGCGGAGAGTTTCGCCGTGTCCTTCATCCTAACGCAGTGATTCCCGTGCGCATGGACGGCAATGCCATCAGCTCCACCACGCAGACGACAGTATTGACTTTCGCTTGCCTCTATTTTCTTTTAATCTTCATGGGATGGTTTTTCTTCATGATTATGGGACTCGACTTCATTGAGGCCTATGGAGTTTCGGTAAGTAGTGTGGGTAACGTCGGACCTGCGCTTGGCACCTTGGGGCCGGCCTATTCGTGGAGTGCGCTGCCAGACACGGCCAAATGGTTCAGTGCATTGCTAATGCTTGTCGGGCGTTTGGAACTGTTCACTATTTTGCTGATGTTCACTACTTCGTTCTGGAAAAAACGGTAAGGATAGGGCAGTTCCCTAATTCATTCATTATCGCCAAATCTATATTTAGCAACAAGAGAGGGCGTTCTCGGTCCTCTCTTCTGTATAGATGTCAAGTTTTCTCTTGCCTTTGTTATAGTGATATAGCTAGGAGGTATACCACTACGGCGGGGATGGCGAAGAGCATACTGTCCAATCGGTCAAGGAAACCTCCATGTCCGGGGAGTATATGTCCAGAGTCCTTGATGCCTATCTGGCGCTTTATCATAGATTCGGTGAGGTCGCCGTAGGTGCCCGTCACGACTACCGTGAGGGCCATGCCTATCCACTGCCACACACTCATGAAGGGGCAGAAGTGGGCTACGGCAAAGGCGCTGGCCACGGTGAGCAGCGCTCCGCCGATGGAGCCTTCCCATGACTTCTTGGGCGATATGCGGGGAAACAGCTTGTGGCGGCCCATGGTGACACCGGTGAGGTAGGCACCCGTATCGTTGATCCAGATGAACACGTAGATGGTCAAGGGGATGGCGTAGTAGGGGGCCGGCTCGGTGAAGCATTCGAACTTGGTGAAGGCGAGCACGTTGATGAGCGAGAGCGGCAGTACTGCGTAGAGCTGGCTCATCATGATGGCGCCAAGGTTGGCGATGGGGTCGGCATGCTTGCCGTACAGCTCCTTGATGTAGCAGTAGAGCAGGAAGGCAAGGTAGGGGGCGAACACCACCAGCGCCTCACCCTGTGTGAGGCTGTTGAGCCAGAAGGCGAAGAACAGGTAGCAGCTGCCCACGATGATGACGGGGCGGCTGACTGCTATGTCGCCCGTCTTGGATACGATGCCCAGAAACTCGTTCACCGTAAGGGCGGTGAGCAGCAGAAACAGTATGGCGAGGCTGAGCGGACTGAGGTAGGTGCATAGCACCTGTACCGCAACGATGCCGATGGCTGTGAGTGTACGGATGATGAAGTTTTTCATGCTGTGCTGTGTGTTAAGTTAGCTGTATGCTTGTGCATTACTTCTCTGTATCGTTGTCCTGGTCGAAGTCGAAGCCGCCGAAGAGCCCCTCGTCCTTGCGCTTGCGTGGACGCTCGCTCTTGGGCTTCTCGGTGTGGCTGTAGTCGGGAGCTTCGGTGACGGTGGACTCTATAGGTGCCTCGGGCATGGCCTTTGCTTCAGGGGTTGCGGGGGGTGTGGGCTCTGTCGCTTCCGCTGCGCGCTCCACCTCCTCGGCGCCTGCTGTAGGGCCGGTCTGCCGGGTGGCGGTGGCTGCGGCTTTCGTCGTCTTCTTCCCGGCCTTGGCGTGTGTCGTCTCCTGTATCTCCTCCTGTATTTCCTTGTCTATGGGCTCCAGTATCTCCTCGCTGCGCGATGCCCAGGGACGCTTGCCGAAGATGTGCTCGGCGTCTTCGGCGAAGATTACCTCGCGCTCCATCAGCAGGTTGGCCAGCTCGTGGTGGCCCTCACGGTATTGCTGCAGCATGCGCTTGGCGCGTTCGTACTGTTCGGCGATGAGGGCTTTCACCTCGTTGTCGATGAGCTCGGCGGTCTTTTCGCTGTAGGGCTTGTGGAACTGCTCCTGACTGTTGTAGTAGCATAGGTTGGGCAGCTTGTCGCCCATGCCGGCATAGGCTATCATGCCGTAGGCCTGCTTAGTCACACGCTCGAGATCGTTCATGGCACCGGTCGAGATGTGGCCGGTAAAGAGCTCCTCGGCGGCACGTCCACCGAGGATGGCACACATCTCGTCGAGCATCTGCTCCTTGGTGGTAATCTGTCGCTCCTCGGGCAGGTACCATGCGGCACCGAGAGCTTGTCCGCGCGGTACGATGGTTACCTTTATCAAGGGGTTGGCATATTGCAGGTGCCATGAGAGGGTGGCGTGGCCCGCCTCGTGGAGGGCGATGGTGCGCTTCTCCTCGGCGGTAAGCACCTTGGTCTTCTTCTCCAGTCCGCCTATGATGCGGTCTACGGCAGCGAGGAAGTCCTCCTTGGTCACCTTCTTCTTGTTGTGGCGCGCGGCGATGAGGGCAGCCTCGTTGCATACGTTGGCGATGTCGGCCCCCGAGAATCCCGGTGTCTGTCGGGCCAGCAGGTCGATGTCGACCGACTGGTCCAGCTTCAGGGGTTTGAGGTGCACACCGAACACCTCCTTGCGCTCGTTCAGGTCGGGGAGGTCTACATGTATCTGACGGTCGAAACGGCCTGCACGCAGCAGCGCTTTGTCGAGGATGTCCACGCGGTTGGTGGCTGCAAGGATGATGACACCCGAGTTGGTGCCGAA
>JAFWXS010000034.1 GCA_017517925.1 Bacteroidaceae bacterium
GACATCTCAAGGACAAGGACATTGATGAAATTACGGCCAAAATCAATACAAGGCCAAGAAAGAAACTCAAATTTTCAACTCCAATTGAGGAGTTTTTCAATTACTTGTTATAAATTTGCACTTGCTTGTTGAATTCGCATATATTGAAAAAGTGTAAAAAATGTTAAATGTGCGGGAGAGGGTAAATGAGCCGATTTTAGAAAAAAAGTTTGAACCTTTGTACAAACTTTTTGTTTCATTAGTAAATCTTATTATTAACTTAAAAATCTAAAATACGTATGAAGAAACAATTACTCAGTATGGCAGCCCTCCTGTTTATGGGCAATGCAATCGCACAAGAGGATGTGGACTTGACTCCTTCCGCCTACAAGTATGCCAATCAGTCCGTAGGACAGTACAAGATTGCGACTTTCTTTACTGGCGCTAATATTTCAGCTCCTTGTGACAACACGATTCAGGAATTTTATAACAATGGACTGTTTGTTGTTGCCGGTGGCCAGTTTGCCAATCCTGCTCAGCCTTATGCTACAGACCTGCAAGCGGGAACGAGTGTTGTGGACCTTGGTGGCGAGGTGGGTAAGGTGCTTTGTGTCAATGGCGTTAACTCTCAGTATAACACGCTGAACAGTGTGAATTATCCGCAATGTACCGGCGGGCTGAACTGGTTTAACTTCAACTGGTTCATGGATCCGAACAATACACCGATGGATGGTACGGAGGAGGCTCCCAACATCCGTGTACGCGTGGTTTTGAATATGTATGCCAATACATTGGACGAGGCTGCCAATGTAATCAACACTGCATATATGGTGACAAACCAAGGTAACGTGATGCCTGCAGGAAGCAATACTGCTGAGGGTGTGGCTGTTACGACCGGTAACTTTGCCGAGACTTATGAGGATGGCGAGCCCGTAGAAGATGATAATGGCAACTATGTATATGACCCTACCAAATGGATGGTCTATGAATGGGATACCTATTGCCCGGTCTCTAAGGAGGGTGAGGGCTCTGGTGCACCTCTTCGCTTGAAGATGGAGTTAAATGCCGGTAATTTGGCTGGTGCCACAGTATTCATCAAGGAGGTATCGTTTACCAAGCTGGCAGAGAATACCGAGCCTATCTTGGGTACTCGTAAGAAGACTTTCGTGAAGTATGCCGTTGACCCGCAGGCTGTAGAGACTGCTATTGGTGCTGTTGAACAGGGGAGTGGCAAGGCTGAGTTCTTCAACCTTTCAGGAGTGAAGGTAGAGGCTGGGAACTTAGCTACGGGTGTTTACATTGTGAAGAGCGGCGGAACAACCTCAAAGGTCGTTGTTAAGTAATAACAGGAACACAGGGGTGTAAGGAAGCAACGTTCCTTGCCCCCTTACTATAAAAGACTTTAAGTCTCGCAAGTAAAATCGTCTATGTTCAGTGTGCTGACTGTCTCTGTCATTGCTTTTTCCTTCGGCCTGCGAACTTCGCGTGTTTGCTGTCCGTAGGGGGCCAAAGGCAATCTCGCAGAGTTTCTTGGCAAAGTCCCTGCGCGAGATCCTTCGTATTGCTCGTTTATCATTCGTGAAGAAATAAGCAACCTTAAATCGTAATAATATCATGAAAAAAACATTGCCCACTATGCTGCTGTGTACAACTTGTCTGTTGCTCAGCACGGCTTGCGAAAAAGATGCGCTGAACACTTATGGGGATTACTCCATCCGTTCTCAATTGGAACTTCTCCCCGAGGTGGTATCTATCCACGGTGAGAGCTATCCGTTGGTCGTTTCCCGCACGGTAGACACTACTTACCGCTATTTCCGTACCGAGGAAGATACCATCAAGAATGCCGAGGGAAATCCACTTCTGGACTCCAATGGCAACCTGCAGTTCGTATACGATACCATTTGGTTCAACGGCACTACGGGAAAGTTTACCGAGTATGAGCCGGTAGTGCTCCCGTCGCCGGCCGATACGTTCACCATTTCGTTGCGCAGTAATGCACAGTGGAAAGCTCCAGTCCCCTCGACGGGCGGCAAGGTGCAGTGGTTCTATAATTATAATGTACGCACAGGCACTACCTCTACGGCCGGCGGAGGTGACGGATATGTCGACTTTCGTGTGTCGCGCAATAGAAATAAGACGCGTGCAGTAGTTGCCGTGCAGGACATCTATACCAATGACAGCGCCTCTTTTGCACGATTGCATTTCATACAGAAGGGTGAACGTGATACCAACTAATCCTAAATAATCTATCCCATGAAACGCATATATTCACTATTTGCTTTGTGCATACTATGCACATTGTCGATTTCTGCCCAGATTAAGATTGCTGGCAGTATTTATGATGAACATAGTGAGCCTGTACCTTTTGCCAATATCGTAGTGCGTGATGCCGCTTCGGATACTCCTGTCGGTACGACCTCGGATATGGATGGCAAGTTCACAATGAATGTCCCTCAGAAGGGTATGACGGTAGTGGTCAGCTATGTGGGTTATCAAGACTACACTTTTGTGGCCGACAAGGAGATGCTCAGTATGAAGATTAGCCTCAAGCCTGTAGCCAGTATGCTCGACGAGACTGTTATCGTAGGTTTTGCTACGCAGAAGAAGGTCAATGCTACAGGTGCGGTCAAGACTATAGGGAACGAATCGTTGGAGAATCGTCCCCTTTCCAATGCCGTGCAAGGCCTGCAAGGCGTGGTCGCCGGATTCAACATCACCAACGATAATGGAGGTGCCTTGGGCGAAGAAATGGCCATCAACATCCGTGGTGTAGGCTCCATCGGTGAAGGTAGCAACTCGGCTCCTCTCATCCTTATCGATGGCATGGAAGGTGACCTCTCGACGCTCAATCCGAATGACATCGAGAGCATTTCGGTATTGAAAGACGGTGCTTCGGCTGCTATCTATGGTTCACGTGCTCCCTTCGGTGTAGTACTGGTCACTACCAAGTCGGGCCGACAGGGCTTCAGTGTCAATTACCGCAACAATACCCGTATGCAGCAGCCGGTAAGTGTGCCCGACCAAGTGGATGCCTACACCTATGCCTTGATGATGAATGAGGCCTATATAAACTCCGGTGGTAATCCCCCATTTGGCAGCACGCAGCTTGGACGTATCAAGGACTATATGGATGGCAAACTCGAATACGGCACTATGGCCTACGAGAATCAGAACGAATGGATGAAGAATCAGGCTGGTTTCGGTAATATCGACTGGTATGACCATTACGTCAAGGACCTCACTTTGTCGCAAGAGCACAACCTCAGCATCAGCGGTGCCCAAAAGGCGGTCGACCACTACTTCTCGGCTAACTATATGGGGCAGACGGGCTTGTTTAACTATGCCGACGAGCGTCTCGATCGTTTTGGGGCTAACGGTAAGATAGGAGTCAAGATTGCTCCTTGGATGAAACTTAACTGGAATACCCGTTACGTACATCAAGATAATGAAAAACCTTCGGCGCTCAATCCGCTCTTCTATCATAATCTGGGACGCCGGGCACCTAATGCCGCTCTCATCCTTCCTAATGGCGACTACACCACCGACTCGATGATGGATGCTATCCTACATGGTGGGCGCGAGGCCAATAATAAACGTCAACTTTACAATCAGGCCACCCTGCAACTCACTCCCGTAAAGGGACTGAAGGTAACCGCTGAGGTGAGCAACCGCTATGAGTCCAATCCCTATAGCAAGAGCTTCAACCCCATCTCTCACCGTCTGCCCGATGGCACCCCCACCTACCTACAGGTGCTTGAGGGGGTATCATCGCAGCACTCCATCAATGCTAATGGTACTTTTTCCATCAATCCGGCTGCCGGTGAGACTTATCGCGAGCAGGCCAAGACAAAGGTCAACTATTGGTCTACCAATATCTATGCCAACTACGACCTTAGCCTGAGTGGGAAACATAACTTTACCTTCCTCCTGGGTGAGCAGAGTGAGTATTACCATTACCGTACCGACCGCTTTGCGACTACAGATGCCGACTTGGGTGCAGGTTCCGAAGGCGCTACGTTGGAATCGTGGAGAGAGGGTGAATGGTCGTCGCTCGGTTTCTTCGGGCGTGTCAACTATAACTATATGCTGCGCTACCTCATCGAGGTGAACCTCCGTGCCGATGGCGCTTCGCGTTTCCCCACCGATCAGCGTTGGGGCGTATTCCCTGCCGTGTCGGTAGGTTGGAACATTGCAGAAGAACGCTTTTGGAAGCCGCTCCGCAATAGCGGATTCGACTATCTCAAATTACGTGCCTCTGCCGCGACATTGGGCAATCAGAATACCACCTCTTTCTATCCCTACTACCAGCAGATGAATACCTCGTTGGGTAAATTGGTTACCAATGGTAGCCAGGCTACTGTATTGCCTATGTATGCTCCCTTTTCAACATCGCTCACATGGGAACGTATTGAGAATCTGGGCACCGGTATCGACTGGGGCTTCTTCGATAATCGTTTTACGGGCAGTTTCGATTTCTACCAACGCTCTACAAAGGGTATGGTAGGACCGGCCAATGCACTCTCTGCTGTCTATGGCGCTTCTGCTCCCAAGACGAACAATGCTTCGCTGCGTACACGCGGCTGGGAACTTGAACTTGGCTGGCGTGATCGTATCGGAAAGGACTTCTCGTATAGTATCAGTGGCGTGTTGAGCGATTACAAGACGATTGTCACCGAGTACGAGTCGCCCGACAATAAGATCAACGGTTGGTACAAGGGCAAGGAGTTTGGCGAGATATGGGGCTACGAGACCGTAGGCATTGCCAAGAGCGACGCCGAGATGTATGCCTATTTGGCAGAGCACTCACAAAGTTCTATTGGTACCAAGTGGGGTGGTGGTGACATGATGTATCGCGATATCGACAGGAGTGGTAGCGTAGACGGTGGTAGCCAGACCCTCGACGACCATGGCGACCTGAAGGTCATCGGTAACTCCACTCCACGCTATGCCTATAGCTTTACGCTCGATGCACAGTGGCGTTGGCTCAACGTGCGTGCATTCTTTCAGGGTATAGGCAAGCGCGACTTCTTCTTTACTAATAGTGCCACATTCTTTGGTATTGCAGCCGAGTGGCAACGCTCGCTCTATGTAGACCATCTTGACTACTTCCGTTATGCAGGCTCCAAGTTGGGGGCTAACTACGCAGATCCCTACTATGCTCGCCTTCGTATTGACCAGAACAACATACAGGTGTCTGATTACTATCTGCAAGATGCCAGCTACCTCCGCTTCAAGAATCTGCAAGTAGGTATCAACCTGCCTGCTGAGCGCAGTTGGCTGAAGTGGATTGAGCGCGGACGACTCTATGTATCTGTCGAGAATCTTTTCACATGGACCCACCTGCGCATTTACGATCCCGAGGCAGTAGGCAACTTCGAGAACTGGGGTCCCGGTAAGACTTATCCGCAGTATCGTACCTACTCTGTAGGACTTGATGTAACCTTCTAAAACAATAATGCCATGAAATACAAGTATATCATCCTGTCAGCTATAGCGCTCTTGTCGCAGTCGTGCAACGATTTCTTAGAGAGAGAACCCATTGACTTTGGCAATGAGCACACATTCTTCCAGAATGCCGAAGAACTGAAATACTTTGTAAACGACCTCTACGATATCCTTCCTACCAATAATGCCCTATGGGGCGGACTCTACACCGAAGACATCGTAAGTGACAACCAGTGTGCCAGCTATGCGCAGAACCTTTTCTACAAGGGCGACAAGAAGACGGTACAAGTAGGTCAGTCGGGTTGGAACTTTGCTAACATCCGTTCGCTCAACTTCTTCATCAATAAGGTGGAGGGGAAGATTAAGGAGGGAACTTTCAGTGAGGGCGATGCTCTGGTCAACCACTATTTGGGCGAGGCATACTTCCTCCGCGCTTACGATTATTTCCGTCTGCTCCGTTCCTATGGCGATGTGCCCGTATTTACCGAGGTGTTGCCCGATGATCAGGCCGTGTTATCTGCCAAGAGCCAGCGCACTCCTCGCAATGAGGTGGCACGCTTTATCCTCGGTGACCTCGATCGCGCCGTATCGCTCCTTCTTGCCGAGGAGCCCGAGACGGGGCGTATCAGCCGTGATGCAGCTCATGCTCTGAAGTCGCGAGTGGCACTCTACGAGGCCACATGGGAGCGCTACCATGCCGGCACCTGCTTTGTGCCTGGCAATACGAAATGGCCGGGTGCTGCCGTATGCCCCGACTTCACTTTCAAAGCGGGTAGTGCCGAGGACGAGGTCAACTACTTCCTCGACCAAGCCATCGCGGCCTCCAAGGCTGTTTGCGATGCCCGTCCCTTGCTTTGCGACGACTATCAAGTGATGTTCTGCTCTACCGATACCCTCAGCCAGATCGATGAGGTTATCTTGGCCCGCTACTACCAAAAGGGAATCCTTGCCCACAGTTGCTCGGCCTTCCTGCGCAGTGGAGGTGGTTGTAACCTTACGCGTGCTGCTGTTAACACCTTCCTTATGACCAATGGGCTGCCTATCTATGCTGGGCAGTCGGGCTATAGAGGCGACAGCATCAGCTACTACGAGTTTATGGACCGTGACCCCCGACTTACCGGGAGTGTACGTCCTGCCGGGCGGCTCATCAATACAAGTTTCGTCGATGGTGAGTATGTCAATGACACCATTTACTATTATCGTCCCTACATCTACAATAGCGGTCGAGAAAAGTCTACCACAGGTTACGAACTGTGCAAGTGGCTCAGTTCCGAGGAGCATCAGCAGATACAGTATGATTGTACCACTGCCGTACCCATATTGCGCGTAGGAGAGTGCTACCTTAACTATATTGAGGCTTACTATGAACGCTATGGTACGATCGATGATCAGGCTGTACAATATTGGAAGGCTCTGCGTCGTCGTGCGGGTGTGAGCGAGGACATCGAAAAGACTATTGCTGCTACCGATGTCAATTTGGAGAACGACCTTGGTATCTACTCCCATGGTCAGACGGTATCGCCTACGCTCTATAGCATACGTCGTGAGCGTCGCTGTGAACTTATTGCCGAGGGTCTCCGTCTCGATGACCTCAAGCGCTGGCGCAGTCTCGACAATATGGTGCAGTACCAGCCCGAAGGCATCAATCTCTGGGATAAGATGTACGAGATGTATGGAAAGGCGCAGATTGATGAAAATCTCATCAGTCAGGCTCATGTGTCGAAGTATATCCGCCCGTTGCAGATAAGCTCTACCTCGGTGGCCTACGATGGGTACACCTTTCCAAAGCCCCACTATCTCGAACCGATACCCATATCTGAGTTCCTTCTCGTAGAGAGTGTCTCTACGGGTAAGCTATACCAGAATCCCGGATGGCCCGATAAAGTGGACGGCACGGCCGACTATGACTACGATTGCGACTGAGTAATGTAATTAGTTTTTTATAGACAGTGTGAAATTACTGTCAATATAACGAAAGTAGGAGATAAACTCTTGTTTATCTCCTACTTGTTTGCGTGTCGTGGAAACTATTGAGTGCTTGCCACTGACAGCATTGAATTAGTCGAGCTTGCGTGAGCCGTCACCGATAACTACATCGTATACGAGGGGAGCGTGACCGAACTGAGCGGTGAACTTCTCCTTGGCTGTCTCTACGAAGTTATCATACAACTCTTCCTTAACGAGGTTGATGGTGCAACCGCCGAAGCCACCGCCCATTACGCGGCAACCTGTAACGCCACACTCCTTAGCGAGCTCAGCGAGGAAGTCGAGCTCTACGCAGCTTACTTCGTAGTCCTTGCTCATGCCCCAGTGTGTCTCGTACATCTTGGCACCTACAGTCTCGTAGTCACCCTTGCCGAGAGCATCACAAACGGCGAGTACGCGGTCTTTCTCACCGAGAACGTACTTAGCACGGCGATAGTCTACCTCAGGAACGAGAGCCTTGGCCTCTTCGAGCATCTCCCATGTAACATCGCGGAGAGTCTCGATACCGGGATAGTTGGGCTTGAGAACCTCTACTACGTGCTCGCAAGAGCGACGACGCTGGTTGTACTCGTCACCGAGTTTGTGCTTCACGTTGGTGTTAACCAATACGAGACGATAGCCCTTGGGCTCGAAGGGGAAGTACTCGAACTCCATAGAGCGGCAGTCGAGGCGCATGAGGCAGCCTGCCTTACCGAATACAGAGGCGAACTGGTCCATGATACCGCAGTTACAACCGGTGTAGTTGTGCTCTGTAGCCTGGCCTACGCGAGCGAGCTCGAACTTGTCGATCTTGCCTTCGCCATAGATCTCGTTGAGTGCGAATGCGAATACGCTCTCGAGGGCAGCTGATGAAGACATACCTGCACCGAGGGGCACGTCACCTGCAAATGCTGTATCGAAGCCCTTCACGGGAACACCGCGCTTCTGCATCTCGCGGCATACACCGAATACGTAGCATGCCCATGCCTCAGTGGGCTTGTCCTCTTCGTTGAGACCGAACTCTACGTAGGGAGCCTCGTCCTTCGGGTCGATGTCGATAGCGAATGCGCGTACCTTGTCGAGACCGTTGGGCTTGATAACCATAATCATACCCTTGTCTACTGCACCGGGGAATACGAAACCGCCGTTATAGTCGGTGTGCTCACCGATAAGGTTGATACGACCGGGAGAAGCGTATGCTACACCTTCGCAGCCAAAACGCTCAGCAAAATGTTTTTTTACAAATTCTTTGTCCATAGTATTTAACTTTTATAAATTGGATATAATTGGTGTTTTCTTTTCTAATTGATAATGGAGAATTGATAATTGATAATTAAATGTCAGTTTCGTGATAAAGCTATTAATTGTCCATTATCCATTCTCAATTCTCCATTAAAAGGAGTTATTTCAAACCTACCTTTGAGCCCTTCCAGCAGAACCATACTTCATAGAGATAGTACACGAACATCAATGAAAGTGCTACGCCTACTGAAGAGAAGTCTACAACACGACCCATAAGCGGGGTTAGCAGAGCGCCACCAATAACACCTGTGTTAATGATGCCTGAAGCGGCTTTGGTGTGACGGCCGAGTTTCTGAAGACCCAAGTTGAAAATCAAGGGCCACATTACAGAGTGGAAGAGACCTGCTGCAAGAAGAGCGTATGCGCTATATATACCATCAAGCAAGTATGATGCTCCTACGCAAGCAGCACCGCAAGCCAGACATACGGTCAGGAGCATACGTGGCTCGTATTTGCTCAATACGGCTGCACCTACAAAGCGACCAACCATCATGCCGCCCCAATACAACCAAAGGAATCCAGTGGCATTCTCTATTTTATAAGGAAGCATCGAGGGAATACCGATTTCAAGTCCCATATACATAAAAATGCCGAGTGCGCCTAACCATACATGTGGATATTTGAACACACTGCTTTTCTCAACAAGCTTTTCGCCAGCTTCTGCACTTTGTTTACCTTCGTCAATTTTAGGAAGCTTTAAGAATGCAAGTACAAGACCGATGAGCAGCGTAAAGATACCCAAACCGAGGAAAGGAGCAGGCACTGCCTCTGGAGTCGGAACTTTATCGGCAATGATGACTGTGGTAATAAACATTGGAGCAACAGTTGTTGCTACAGAGTTTAAAGCTTGGCTCAATGTCATGCGGAAAGCGCCCTTCTCTGGAGCACCGAGTACCATTACATAGGGATTAGCTACATTCTGTAACATAACAACACCCATTGCGACGAGGCACATAGAAGCCAGGAATACGGTATAAACATTGATTCCTGCAGCAATGGCTGCATTGATGCCTAAGGAATTAACAACAAATCCTATACCTGCAACAGCTAAACCAAGGATAAGTGTTCCTTTGTAACCAATCTTGCTCATCAAGAGTGAGAATGGAACAGCAAAAATGTAGGCTCCATAGAAAGCGGTGTTTACATACTGTCCCTGCTGGGCATTAAGATTGAATGCTTTTGTACAGAAATCAATCATAGAATTGTTCATTGTCGTGATGAATCCGATAAGGAAACAGACAATGAACACGACGATGAGTGCGAACGTGTAGTTCGGTGTTTGTTTTTGATTCATAGTGTTTAATGTATTAAATGGTTTGTAAAATGTTGTTCTTTTAGTAGTTATATGGAGTTAACAGGAGATATCGCTTTGCTCTTGTGGAGTTAAATGCCAATTGCTTAGCATACCCGAGTAATATCATTGGGCCTTTATCTCCATTTATCTTCTTTTAACTCCTCTTATCTTCTTGGTGATTATTCTTCCACTCCGAATTTATACACGGTCGTCTGTGTGTATACTTCACCGGGGTTGAGCACCACTGAGGGGAAGTGGGCCTTGTTGGGGCTATCAGGGAAGTGCTGTGCTTCGAAGCAGATGGCGCTGCGCTTGGGGAAGGTAGCTCCGTGAGCACCCTCGAAGCCACTGTGCCAGTTCGATGTGTATACCTGTACGCCCGGCTCTGTGGTGTAGCATTCGATGACGCGGCCGCTATTTGGCTCTACGCACTTGGCGGCGAAGCTCAGTTCGCCCGGCCAGCGCTTGTTGAGTACCCAGCAGTGGTCGTAGCCTACGCCAAACTTGGTCTGCTCATGGTCGGCATCGATGCGCTCGCCCACCACGTGCGGTGTGCGGAAGTCCATCGGAGTGCCTTCCACATGGTCGATACGGCCGTAAGGGATGGATGTCTCATCTACGGGGCAGTAGTGGTCGGCATTAAGTGTGAGGATGTTGTTCTCCACCGATGCGGTATCCTTCTCGATGCCTGAGGGGCTGAAGAATGCGTGGTGGGTAAGGTTTACGATGGTAGTCTTGTCTGTGGTGGCCTTATAGTCGATAACGAATTCATTGTCATCGGTCAAGGTGTATACCACGGTGATGTCGAGTGTGCCGGGGAATCCCTCCTCGCCATCGGGTGATACGTAGTGAAGTTTCACGCTGTTGGGTGCCAATACCTCGGCATCCCATACTCGGGCATGATAACCTGTGGGGCCGCCGTGCAGGTGGTTGGGGCCATTGTTTACGGCGAGGGTGTACTCCTGTCCGTCGAGGGTGAACTTGCCGTGCTTGATACGGTTGCCGTAGCGGCCGATGAGTGTGCTCAAGAAGGGTTCGGGTGAGGCTATCACCTTATCGATTGAGTCGTGACCCTGCACTACGTTGGCGCGCTTTCCGTTGCGGTCGGGCATCATGATGGTGAGCAGTGCACCTCCATAGTTGGTGAATGCTACCTCGTTGCCCTGTGCGTTGGTGAGGATAAACAGGTCGGTTTTCTTTCCGTTGATGTCTTTCTGGAAATCGGCTTGTTTCAAGCCCGATACGTTGTTGGGATTACATACGTTTGACATAGTATATGCTTTTAAATTTGGTTTTAACACGCAAATTAAAGCATATTCTTTTAGATTTCAAAGCAAAACGGCGAAAAGTGTTGTCTCTACATGGCAAATATCATGCCTCGGGGTGGATTTGTTTCCAATCGGTGAGCAAATCGGCGACAACGAAACTGCTTCCACCCACATAGATGAAGTCTTCCTTGTCGGCTTCGCCGAGTGCCGTGCGTATGGCTTCGGCTACGGTGGGGTAGGCGGTGCCGTTGAGGTCGTGCTTGGCGGCGAGGGCTTGCAGCTCGTGGCAGGGGAGTGCACGGGCTACGCTGGCTTGGGTGAAGTAGTAGGTGGCATGTTTGGGAAGGAGGGCGAGCACGGCGTTGATATCCTTGTCGTTCACCATGCCAAAGACGATGCGCAACTTCCTGCAGGGCTGTGCCGTGATTTGGGGTACGAGGTACTGGAATCCTCCGATGTTGTGCCCTGTGTCGCATACGAGGTGGGGTGAGGAGGAGAGTTGCTGCCATCGTCCCATGAGGCCGGTGAGGCGGCATACGTGGGCAAATCCCTCGCGTACGGCCTCTTCGCCGATGGTGTAGCCTATGCGCTGTAGTGTGCCGATAGCGTGGAGCAGCGTGTTCACGTTCTTCTCCTGGCAGTAGCCGCGCAGCTCGGCGCGTAGTACGCCGTAGGGCGTGCCGTGGTAGTAATCGTAGTCGGCTTGGCTCTCCTTCTTAATATATAGGGGTGTGTCCTGTGCAAAAGTGATGGAGGCCTCTTTGGTGGCTGCCTCGGCCTCGAATACAGGCCGCGTCTCCTCGTTGTGCTCACCTATGATAATCGGTGTGTGAGGCTTGATGATGCCTGCCTTCTCATGGGCTATCTTGGCCAGCGTGTCGCCCAAGAATCCTATGTGGTCAAAACTGATGTTGGTGATGACCGTGAGGTCGGGCGAGATGATGTTGGTACAGTCGAGTCGTCCTCCAAGGCCTACCTCGATGACGGCCACGTCGACCTCCTGCTCGGCAAAGTAGTGGAAGGCCATGGCCGTGGTTAGCTCGAAGAATGAGGGGTGTAGTGGCTCGAAGAAGGCGCGGTGCCGGGCTACGAAGTCGATGACGAACTGCTCCCCGATGGGTGTACCGTTGACGCGGATGCGCTCGCGGAAGTCCACCAAGTGGGGCGAGGTATAGAGACCCACCTTGTAGCCTGCCTCCTGCAATACGGCGGCCATGGTGTGAGAGCACGAGCCCTTGCCGTTGGTGCCTGCCACGTGGATGGTGCGGTACCGGCGGTGTGGGTGACCGAAGTGCTCGTCGAGGGCGTACGTGTTGCTTAACCCCTCCTTGTAGGCCCCTTGCCCGATATTCTGGAACAGGGGGGCGCTGTTGTAGAGGTAGGTGATGGTCTCCTGGTAGTTCATGTCGGTATCAGTCGAACAGGCTCTTGAACTTACGGAAAATCTTGTCCTTGAGGCTTTCGTTGGGGCGGAAGTTGTCGGACTTCTGGAACTTCTCCATCGCGGCTTTCTCGTCGCGGCTCAGTGTCTCGGGGATGTATACGCTGATGTTTACCAGGAGGTCGCCCGTGCCGTATCCGTTGACGCTGGGTAGGCCCTTGCCGCGCAGGCGCAGCACCTTGCCGGGCTGTGTGCCGGCTTCGATTTTCACGCGCACTTTGCTATCGATGGTGGGTATGTCGGCCGTACCGCCGAGTGCCGCGGTGGGCACGTCGAGCAGGAGGTTGTATATGAGGTCGTTCTCGTCGCGTATGAGCTCTGCATGGGGCTCCTCTTCGATGAGGATGAGCAGGTCGCCGGGCACGCCGTTCCGCTTGCCTGCGTTGCCCTTGCCGTTCATCGAGAGCTGCATGCCCTCGGCTACGCCGGCGGGTATCTTCACGGTGACGATCTCCTCGGCATATACGATGCCCTCGCCGCTACAGTGGGGGCACTTGTTCTTGATGATCTTGCCCTCGCCGCCACATCGGGGACATACGCTCTGTGTCTGCATCATGCCGAAGATGCTCTGCTGGGTGCGTGTCACCGAGCCTGTGCCGTGACATTCGGGGCAGGTTTCTGTGCCGCTGCCTGCCTCGGCTCCGGTGCCGTTGCAGTGTTCACAAGGTACATATTTCTTCAGCTTGAGTTTCTTCTCCACGCCCTCGGCTATCTCCTTGAGGCTGAGCTTCACCTTGATGCGGAGGTCCGAGCCGCGGAAGCGGCGCGCCTGCTGGCGTCCTCCGCCACCGAATCCGCTGAAGCCGCCGCCGAAGTGTCCGCCGAAGATGTCGCCGAACATCGAGAAGATGTCGTCCATCGACATGCCTGCGCCGCCGTAGCCACCGCCTGCCGCGCCGCCCATGCCGGCATGGCCGAACTGGTCGTAGCGGGCGCGCTTGTTCTCGTCGCTCAGCACCTCGTAGGCTTCGGCAGCCTCCTTGAACTTCTCCTCGGCCTCCTTGTCACCCGGGTTGCGGTCGGGGTGATACTTGATGGCCATCTTCTTGTATGCCTTCTTGATCTCGTCGGCCGATGCTTTCTTGTCGACCCCGAGCACCTCGTAGTAGTCTCTCTTTTCCATGTCGTGTTTTGGGTGTTTTGATTTTTACTGCCCTACGGCCACTTTGGCATGACGTATCACCTTGTCGCCCAGTTTGTAGCCTTGCTGCACGCAGTCGAGGATCTTGCCTTTGAGCTCCTCCGATGGGGCGGGGATGAGGGCGATGGCCTCGTGGTAGTCGGTATCGAAGTCCTGCCCTTCGGTCTCGATTTTCTCCAATCCCTGCTGGGCGAGTATGTTCTTCAGCTTGTGTACGATGAGCTTGAATCCCTCGATGCATGCCTCGGCATCGGCTCCCTTCTCCATGTTTTCGAGTGCGCGGTCCATGTCGTCCACCACGGGCAGCTCGGCCACCATGAGTTTCTCGGCAGCACTCTTGATGAGCTCGGCCTTCTCCTTGATGGTGCGCTTGCGGTAGTTGTCAAACTCGGCGGCCTGGCGCAGGTAACGGTCCTGCAGCTCGGCCATCTTCTCCTCGGCCTCGGCAAGCTGTAGTCTCAGCTGCTCCTCCTCGGTCAGGGGTTCCTGGGGGTCGGTGCCCTGAGCCTCTTCGGCGGCAGTCTCGGCAGTGGCCTCGGTATTCTCTACGGTCTCTTCGGGTGCGACGTTCAACTCCTCGTTCACGTTCTTTTCTTCCTGTGTACTCATATCGTAAAATGGTAATTTATCAAAAACGGTAAAAATCTTGTGACACGATGTCATATTATACAATAACAAAAACCTTGCCACGAGGGTTCTCCTGTCACGTTATTGTGGATATGCCACAGAAAGTCTGACACGGCGTGCCATTTTGGCGGATAATCATTGATCGTGTCTCTGACTTGCGCGCCCAGCAATGGAGTTGCCGGTAAGCCTCTCTCGTCCGTAGGTACACCTTGCATGTACGTGACTCTACCGTCCGAACTTTGTCGTTTGGACTTGGATGTATGCCACAAGGGCATGCCTACAGACACGCCCTTGTCGAAATCAAGAGTGATAAGAGAATTATCTGATGCTCTTTATCGCCGCCTCATAGTCGGGCTCGGTAGTGATCTCGGGCACCAGCTCGGAGTAGGCGACCTTGCCGTCGGGGGCGATGACTACCACGGCACGGGCGAGGAGCCCGGCGAGGAGACCGTCGGCCATCTGCACGCCGTAGTCGGTGCCGAAGGTGGAGGTGCGGCGGAAGTCCGACAGGGTGACCACACCGTCGATGCCTTCGGCGGCACAGAAGCGGCCTTGGGCGAAGGGGAGGTCACGCGAGATGCAGAGCACTACGGTATCGGGCAGCGAGGCGGCCAGTTGGTTGAACTTGCGCACCGAGGCGGCACATACGCCGGTGTCGATGCTGGGGAAGATGTTCAGCACTACATGCTTGCCACGGCAGTCGGCGAGGGTGAGGGGCGAGAGGTCGCCCTTGACTAAGGTGAACGCGGGGGCTGCGGTGCCTGCGGCGATGAACTGTCCGTCGAGATGTACGGTATTTCCTTTGAATTTGGTCGTTGTCATATGCTTTCTGTTTTTATGGTTTTACTTGTTGAACGTTTTGGACTTTCTGTTTGTTTCATTTTATGCCGCAAAGATAGAGCCGATTTGCTGTCTGTGCAAATAGCTTTGGTATATAGGAATATTCGTGCTGTCTATCGCCACGTGGGAAAAATGTGCCGATTCGCTTGCTGAATACGAATTTATAGTTTATTTTTGCACTTCAAGAATAGCAAGAATTGTGACAAAGATACTGAAGAATGCGATGAAGATTGTCCTGCCGCTGCTCATAGCGGGGGCATTGCTCTATTGGATGTACCATGATTTTAACTTTGCCGAGGCGAAGCGTATCTTCCTGCATGAGATGAATGTGTGGTGGTTGGTGGCCTCGCTCGTGCCCATCACGCTGAGCCATGTGATGCGCGGCTTGCGCTGGCTCATCACGCTGGAGCCGTTGGGCTACCGTCCCAAGAGGGGCGACAGCATAGACTCTGTCTTCGTCGCCTATGCCTCTAACGTGGTGATACCGCGGGTGGGCGAGGTGTCGCGCTGTGCCGTGCTCACGAGGTATGACAAGGTGCCCTTCAGCAAGGCGCTGGGCACGCTCGTGGCCGAGCGCCTGGTGGATATGCTGGTGGTGCTCGTGTTTGTATGTGTGATGTTGCTGACGCAGCTCGATGTGTTCGTGTCGCTCTTTGCACAGACGGGTACCAACGAGGCTTCGTTGGCATCGCTCTTCACATCGCCCAGGACCTATATCATAATAGGGGTATCGGTGGCTGCATGCGCGCTGCTGTGGATGGGGCTGAAGAGGACCACACTCTATGCCAGGGTGAAACAGATGGTGCGCGGGTTTGTCGACGGACTGCTGTCGCTGCGGACTATGCACCACAAGGGGCTGTTCGTACTGTATACGATAGGTATATGGGTCGGATTCTTCCTCGAGTTTTATCTCACCTTCTTCTGCTTCCCCTTTACGGCAGGGCTCAGCGTGGTACAGGGGCTGGTCATCTTTGCGGCCATCAGCCTGGCCATCGTCATCCCCACGCCCAATGGCGCGGGGCCGTGGCACTTCGTGGTCATTTCGATGATGACGCTCTATGGCGTGTCGCAGACTGACGCTTCGTCGTTTGCCCTCATCGTGCATGCCTTCCAGACACTCGGGGTGATGCTGCTCGGTGCCTACGGATGGGTGGCGTTGCAGATGAGGAATAGGAATAAGGGAGGAAAGATCAACCCTAACCCTCCTTGTGAGGGAGGGGACTGTGGAGTCCGCTGAAGTCCGTCAAAAAATTGTTAGTGTGTAACCAGAATGATAAGAGTAATAGCAATAAATTATCAATTAATATTAACCGCGATGCCTGCAAATCCTCCCTCAGGGAGGATTTAGGTGGGTCTTCTAATTGAATTTCTTATGAGTACAATTGCAGAATTAGCTCCTCAGAGCGTGTGGAAACATTTTTATGAGTTGACACAAGTGCCCCGTCCGTCGGGCTACCTCGAACCCGTACAGCAGTTCCTGCTCGACTTCGGTAAGAAGATCGGCGTAGAGACCTTCATGGATGAGGCCGGTAATATCATCATGCGCAAGCCCGCCACGCCGGGACTCGAAGGACGCAAGGGGATCGTGCTGCAGGCACACATGGATATGGTGCCGCAGAAGACAGCCGAGAGCACTCACGACTTTGAGAAAGACCCCATCGACTGCTATGTGGATGGCGACTGGGTGCGCACGCGCGGCACCACACTCGGTGCCGACAACGGCTTGGGCGTGGCGGCTATCATGGCCATCATGGAGGACGATACCCTGGAGCATGGTCCGCTCGAAGGACTCATCACTGCCGACGAAGAGACCGGCATGTTCGGAGCCTTCGGCCTGAAGCCTGGCACCGTACAGGGCAAGGTGCTGCTCAACCTCGACTCTGAGGCCGAGGGCGAGCTCTACATCGGCTGTGCCGGAGGTATCGACGTGACGGCTACCCTGCAATATATGGAGATAGAGCCCGAAGAGGACTATAAGGCCGTGCGCGTGACCCTGAAGGGGTTGCGCGGCGGTCACTCGGGCCTCGAGATCTGCGAGGGTCGTGGCAATGCCAACAAGCTCATGGGACGCTTCGTGCGCGAGGCTGTGCTCGAGTGTGACGCTCAGCTGGCTCAGTGGAAAGGCGGCAACATGCGCAACGCCATCCCTCGCGATGCCTCCGTGGTGCTCACCCTGCCCGAGGATGCTGTGGAAGATGTAAAGGAACTGGCGGCACGTTGTGAGGCACTTTTCGCTGAGGAGTTTGCCACCATCGAGAGCGGTATCACCCTCACCGTAGAGGAGGTGGAGATGCCCGAGAGCGAGACTCCCGAAGAAATCCGGGACAACCTCATCGACGCTATCCTTGCCTGCCAGAACGGCGTGATGCGCTATATCCCCACCATCCCCGACACGGTGGAGACATCGAGCAACCTCTCCATCATCGAGATTGGCGAGGGCAAGGCTCAGTTTAGCCTCCTGGTGCGCAGTTCTTTAGAGAGCATGAAGATGTATCAGGCCATCTCGCTCGAGAGCTGCTTCTCTATGGCGGGAATGCGCGTGGAGTTCAGCGGTAGCTATAGCGGTTGGCAGCCCAACGTGAACTCTCATGTGCTCGCTGCCATGAAGGAGACCTATAAGGAGCTCTTCGGTAAGGAGCCTGAGGTGAAGGTCATCCATGCCGGTCTCGAGTGCGGTATCATTGGCGCAGTCAACGAGGGTATGGACATGATCTCGTTCGGCCCCACACTGATGTCGCCTCACTCACCTGACGAGCGCGTGCTCATCCCCACCGTGCAGAAGTTCTACGACCTCATCCGCTACGTCATCAAGAAAGGGGTAGAGTAAAAAGTATCTTGTCACTCTGAATGCAGTATTACTGCGCTCAGAGTGACAATAGTAAAAATAGGTATATTATACTAAGATGTAAAAAGAATATGAACAAGGAATTATCAATGAATCCCAACAAAATTGTGGCCTACCTGCAGAAGCCTTGCAAGGAGTTCACAAAAGCGGATGTCGTGCGCTACATCAAGGAGAACGAGATCCGCATGGTCAACTTCATGTACCCTGCCGGTGACGGCCGCTTGAAGACCCTCAACTTCGTAATCAACAACGAGGCATATCTCGATGCCATCCTCACCTGTGGTGAGCGTGTCGACGGCAGCAGCCTCTTCCCCTTCATCGAGGCCGGCAGTAGCGACCTCTACGTGTTGCCTCGCTTCAGCACCGCTTTCATAGACCCGTTTGCCGAGTTGCCCACACTCTCGATGCTGTGTTCCTACTTCAACAAGGATGGTGAGCCCCTCGAGAGCTCACCCGAGAATACCCTGCGCAAAGCTTGCCGCGCTTTTAATGAGGTGACAGGGATGGAGTTCCAGGCCATGGGCGAGTTGGAGTATTACGTCATTGCTCCCGACTGTGGCATGTTTGCCGCTACCGACCAGAAAGGTTACCACGAGTCGGCTCCTTACGCCAAGTTCAACGAATTCCGCACCCAGTGCATGGCCTACATCGCCCAAGCTGGCGGACAGATTAAGTATGGGCACTCCGAAGTGGGCAACTTCACTATCGACGGCATGATCTACGAGCAGAACGAGATTGAGTTCCTCCCCGTGAACGCTTGCGATGCAGCCGACCAGCTCATGATAGCCAAGTGGATTATCCGCAACCTCGCCTTCAAGCATGGCTACGACATTACCTTTGCGCCGAAAATTACCGCCGGCAAGGCAGGCTCGGGACTCCACGTGCACATGCGTATCGTGAAGGACGGCCAGAACCAGATGCTCGACGGTGGCGTGCTCTCAGCTACTGCCCGCAAGGCCATTGCCGGTATGATGCAGCTTGCCCCCTCCATTACCGCTTTCGGTAACACCAATCCTACCTCGTACTTCCGTCTCGTACCGCATCAGGAGGCACCCACCAACATCTGCTGGGGCGACCGCAACCGCTCGGTACTCGTGCGTGTCCCCCTCGGCTGGGCTGCCAAGAGTGACATGTGTCAGATAGCCAATCCGCTCGAGGCCGTGAGCAACTACGATACGACACAGAAGCAGACCGTGGAGATGCGTTCACCGGACGGCTCGGCTGACATCTATCAACTCATTGCCGGACTTGCTGTGGCTTGTCGCTATGGATTTGAACTTGATAATGCCTTGGAGATTGCCGAGAAGACCTACGTGAACGTGAATATCCACCAAAAGGAGAATGCCGACAAACTCAATTCACTGGCTTGTCTGCCCGACAGCTGCGAAGCATCGGCCGACTGTCTGGAGAGCCAGCGCGAGGTGTTCGAGAAGCACAACGTCTTCAGCCCCGCCATGATTGACGGAATCATCAAGCGTCTGCGCTCCTACGGTGACCGTACCTTGCGTGCCGACATCAACGGCAACCAGGAAGAGATGCTCAAACTGGTGAACCGTTACTTCCATTGCGGATAAAAGGTTCTCCATGTAATTTACAAACAGCATCGTCCCGATACATTTCGAGGCGATGCTTTATTTTTGAGCCCTATATTTGGATGGTAAGAAGATAATACTTACATTTGTGAGATATTTAAGATTTACAGATTGAAAATATATACTCTAAAACTAATTATACCATGGTAATAGACAATCTGAAACACTTGCGTGACTACGAGTCGCTGCATCCCTTGTTTGCAAAAGCCTTTGATTACATTGAGCAGACTGACCTCAATGCTTTGGAACCTGGCAAGATTGTACTTGTCGAGAATGAATTGATTGTAAACGTTATGCAGATTCCGCCCAAGACTAAAGAGGAGGCTAAGTTGGAAACACATGAGGAATATATCGACATACAGGTGCCTATTACCGATGTGGAGGTGATGGGGTATACCCAGCGTACCGACCTTCCCGAGGCAGAGTATGATGCTTCCATTGACATGACACTCTACGAAGGGGCTGCCGCGGACTACATCACTGTGAAGCCCGGAATGTTTACCCTCTTCTTCCCCGAGGATGGTCATGCACCCGGCATCACTCCCGTGGGGCTGAAAAAGATTATTATTAAGGTGAAAAAATAGAATACTATGCTTAAACTCATCGAAAACGACCCTTGGCTGGAACCGTACGAACCTGCGATTCAAGGCCGCTACGACTACTATGTACGTCGCAAGAATGAACTGACTGCCAACGGCACGAAGAAGTTGAAGGACGTGGCCAAAGGCTACGAATACTATGGTCTGCACAAGACAAAAAAGGGATGGACCTTCCGTGAGTGGGCACCCAATGCTACACAAATCTACCTCATCGGTGACTTCACCGAGTGGCAAGAAAAGGAGGAGTACAAGCTTACCCGTCTCAACGGTCACGGCGATTGGGAGGTGAATCTCCC
Organism: Bacteroidaceae bacterium; assembly: GCA_017517925.1. Classification (GTDB taxonomy): domain Bacteria; phylum Bacteroidota; class Bacteroidia; order Bacteroidales; family Bacteroidaceae; genus UBA1189. The sequence continues at coordinate 20,635 of JAFWXS010000034.1, forward strand.
TGCCGATGCCATCAAGCACGAGGACTACTATAAACTGAAAGTCTATTGGGAAGGTGGCTCGGGTGAGCGCATTCCCGCTTATGTGCGTCGTGTGGTACAGGACGAGACGACCTATCTCTTCAGTGCGCAAGTGTGGGAGCCCGCACCCTATGAGTTCAAGGTGAAGAAGTTCAAGCCCAACACCTCTCCGCTGCTCATCTACGAATGCCATGTGGGCATGTCGGGCGAAGAGGAGAGAGTATCTACCTACAACGAGTTCCGTGAGAAGGTGCTGCCGCGCGTTATCGCCGGTGGCTACAACTGCATACAGATTATGGCCATTCAGGAGCATCCCTATTACGGCTCGTTCGGCTACCATGTGTCAAACTTCTTTGCTGCATCGTCACGTCAGGGTACCCCCGAGGAACTCAAACAGCTCATCGATGAGGCCCACGCCAACGGCATAGCTGTCATCATGGATATGGTGCAGTCTCATGCTGTGAAGAACGAGCTCGAGGGCTTGGGCAACTTTGCTGGCGATCCCGACCAATACTTCTATCCCGGTGACCGTCGCGAACATCCGGCTTGGGACTCGCTCTGTTTCGACTATTCTAAGAATGACGTAGTATGCTTCCTGCTCTCGAATTGCCGTTTCTGGATGGAGGAGTATAAGTTCGATGGTTTCCGCTTCGACGGTGTGACCTCGATGCTCTATCGCAGTCACGGTCTCGGCGAAGCTTTCTGTGGCTATGGCGACTACTATAACCTCAATCAGGATGGTGATGCTGTTTGCTACCTCACCTTGGCCAACGACCTTATCCACGAGGTGAACAAGAACGCTATCACCATTGCCGAAGAGGTGTCGGGTATGCCCGGTTTGGCAGCTCCCATCAAGCATGGTGGTTACGGATTCGACTATCGTATGGCAATGAACGTCCCCGACTACTGGATCAAGCTCATCAAGGAGCAGACCGACGAAAACTGGAAGCCCACCAGCATGTTCTGGGAGGTGACCAATCGCCGTAAGGACGAGAAGACCATCTCCTACGCTGAGAGCCACGATCAGGCACTCGTGGGTGACAAGACCATCATCTTCCGTCTTGTGGACTCAGACATGTACTGGCATTTCCAGAAGGGGGACGAGAACTTCATGGCCCACCGCGGTATCGCACTGCACAAGATGATACGCCTGCTCACCGCATCGACCATCAACGGTGGCTACCTTAACTTCATGGGTAACGAGTTCGGTCATCCCGAGTGGATTGACTTTCCTCGCGAGGGCAATGGCTGGAGCTACAAGTATGCCCGACGTCAGTGGAGTTTGGTGGACAATGACAAGTTGTGCTACGAGTATCTGGGTAAGTTTGACCAGGCGATGATAAAGCTTATCGGCAGTCAGCCCAAGTATGAGAAGAGCAAGGTAGTAGAGGTCAACTGCAACGATGGCGACCAGATAATGGCCTATCGTCGCGATGATCTGCTGTTTGTCTTCAACTTCAGTCCTACCAATTCGTACAGTGACTACGGCCTGCTCGTGCCGCGCGGTTCGTACAAGGAGATTCTCAATACCGACAATCCCGAGTTTGGCGGTAATGGTCTCACCGACCCGAGCCTCACGCACTTCACCCACTTCGAGCCCTTGCACAAGCGCTACAAAAAGGAGTGGCTCAAGCTGTACATTCCTGCTCGCTCGGCGATAGTGCTGAAGAAACAGGATTGATGCAGATTTTTTGGTTGTTATTTGTCATTCTGAGCATTTCTATGCTCGGAATGACAAACTGTAATGTAAATGATGAAAAGAAAACAAAAATACGATACCCCTCTCCGCATTATCTGCGCAGTACTCTTTGCTACCTTCTCTTTCCTATATATATATATGTTTCAAGGAGAGTTACTGGCGCTCGTGCAGGATCACCTCTCTAAAGGTAAGACGACTAACAATGCATTCGTTACCGCCCTGCTCATCACCTTGCTGCTGATGGCATTACAGTACTTCTTGAACAAGTTAGGCAAGCTGCACGGGTGTTACGAGGCAGTGTCCTATCTCCCCGCATGTCTGATACTTGCCTTGATTGCCAGAGTGGATGGCTCCCTGACATATTCATGGGTACACTGGGTCATAGCCCTGATAGCAGTAGCTGTTATATACGTGTTGGTGGTTTGGATTGACAGAAACACCTTGCAGCTGCGCGACATCAGGTTACTCAAACAGCTGACGCCTAACCTTGGCTTGTTGGCTGTCATGTTTGTGCTCACCGGATGGTACGGTAACGATACCCCTGCCGAGAAGATGGAGTTGGCTGCATGGAAGTATACTCATAGCGGCGAGTACGACAAGGTGCTGGCTGTGGGGCTAAAGTCTGAAGACTGCAATGCTACACTCACCGCCTTGCGTAATCTCGCCTTAGCCAAGACAGGGCAGCTGGGCAACAAACTCTTCGCCTACCCTCAGCCATACGGTGCTGACGGACTCTTGTTGAGCCGTTACAACGTGCAGACACCAGAGTACGGTGCCAAGGAATTCTACCGTCTGTTGGGCGATACCCCCTATGGTGGAGAGCGATCGGGAGCATTCTATAAGCGCATGATGCAGAAGAAAGATTCCGCGTATTGTCGCGAACTGTATGGGGCAGCCCTACTGCTCGACAAGGATCTTGAGGGCTTTGTGGCACTGACCGTAGACAGGATACAACTTGCAAAATCTCTTACTGCTGTTCCGGTACATTATCAAGAGGCATGGATGGTATATAATGAGCAGCATCCATTCCATCCCGTCACCTTCATCCCCGACAGTGCTGTCGCACAGCGCCATCAGGAGTATCTTTCTCTGCGCGAAGCCAATGCCGCCGACCCCATCGCGTTGCAGAACCTCTGCAAGCGTAAGTTTGGTGATACGTATTGGTACTATTATGATTTTGTATTTAAATAAATAAGAAGAACGAAAACTATAGTTGGTATCTACTTTTATTCAATAGATGTCTTTTAATGAGGTTTAATATGGTTGCTATGTCGTTTCATGTTCTTACAAAAATTTAGTTTTGGCAATACGTTATTGTGTTATAGTCAAGATTTTTGACAAACAGGAGTCCTTTTTCCCCTTAGAAAACATATTTGCAATAAATAAACATTTGTAATTGTTGTTCGGAAACAATGTGTGGTGTTAGGAATTTATGCGTATTCTTTGGCTCGATCTCAATTGTTCATATGCTCATAGTTCGTTAGCGTTGCCTGCGTTACATGCTCAGGTAATGCATCGCAAGGATGTTGAGTGGGAGGTGGTGCATGCTACTACTGGAGAAGCTGTTGGGACGGCTGTAGATGCTATTTATGCCTATCGCCCCGATGTGGTGGCGGCAACGGCATGGCTCTTTACGCACGAACATTTGTTGCATGTAATTGTACGAGTGAAGGCTTTACTTCCTCATGTGGTGGTTATACTCGGAGGCCCTGAGTTCCTTGGCGATAATGCAATGTATCTGCACCGACATCCCGAGGTGAATTGTGTATTACGTGGTGAGGGTGAGGAAAGTTTTCCCCAATGGCTTGAACTGTGGAATAGCCCCGAGGCATGGGCTGATATAAAAGGGCTATGCTATATATATAAAGGTGTATATTATGATATGGGGGTAGCGCGTGTGAAGGACTTCGCTGCTTTGCATGCCCCAGAGGAGAGTGCGCTGTTCGCTTGGGAAAAACCTTTCGTGCAAATAGAAACTACGCGAGGATGTTTCAATACGTGTGCCTTTTGTGTAAGTGGGGTAGGCGATCCTGTACGTATGCTTTCTTTGGAGGTTATACGTCACAGACTCGAACGTATCCGTGGACGAGGTATACGCGATGTACGTGTGTTGGATCGTACGTTTAACTATCATCCGCAACATGCTGTTGAACTGTTACGACTTTTTGCGGAGTTTCATCCTCATTTGCGGTTCCACTTGGAGATACATCCGGCATTTCTTCCTCAGAGTGTACGCGAAGTGTTGGTTAGTATACCTCACGGATTGTTGCACCTTGAAGCTGGTATACAGAGCCTTCGACAGGAGGTACTTGACAAAAGTTTGCGTAAAGGGGCATTGGAACAAGCGCTTGATGGATTGCGCTTCCTCTGTTCGCTATCCAACCTTGTCACCCATGCCGACCTTATCGCAGGGCTTCCGCTTTACACGTTGGCGCATATATACGAAGATATACGCACCCTTACTTCCTGGCAGGTTGATGAGATACAACTTGAATCACTGAAACTGCTCCCCGGTACCGTAATGCGTCGCGATGCTTCGCTGTTGGGCATACGTTATTCGCCTCTTCCACCCTATGAAGTGCTTGGGACTGATGCTATGGGCAGTACCGAACTGCAGGAGGCGCGCCATCTCTCGCGCTTGCTTGATGCCTATTACAATACCAAGGCGTGGCAACGGATTACGCGGAAGCTTATTCTTGGTGAACAGGATTTTTTGTACAGTTTCCTTCGCTATCTCATACAGCACAACTATATAGAACAGCCCATGAGTCTCGAAAGGCGTGGCGAATTACTTTATCTTTTCTGTAAAGAGTATTATCCAAGTTATGCTATTGATGTTACGCTTGCTTGGATAGAGGCTGGCATGTCTCTCAAGAAACGGCCTGCCGGAGGGGTACGCACCAAGCATGTGCAACCGACTGAAAAATGGACAGTTCTCTATGGAAAGTATTGCGATACTCTGCGTCTCTGCTTCTTGCCCACTGATGATACAGGGCATGGCTATTGGTTTGGCTACGATAATTTGACGCAGTGCCCCACACCGATATTCAAGGCCTTTTTCCTTGCAGAAAATCTGTAGGGAAGGTGTGTCATGCAACCTGGATTGTATAGTATTGGATGCTAATGGGAAAATGTCGTGTTCTACTCTCTTCGTCGGAACTCGGAGCACGTAATGGCTGTAGCGATGGCTACATTGAGCGACTCTGATGTAGGGGTTCCTGTGGGGTAATTAGGAATGAACAGTTTGTGAGTTATGTTTTCTTGTACTGCTCGGCTGATGCCATTGCCTTCATTTCCCATAATGATGATTCCATGAGAAGAAAGTGTTTCGTGATATATGTTAGTACCTTCGAGGAAAGTTCCGTAAAGGGGGATTTGAGGATTCTCTTTACGGATGGTGTGTAAATGTTTCGGTAAGTCTACGTAGTGTGTCTTGACACGCGCAATAGCTCCCATGGAGGCTTGTACGGCTTTTGGACTATAGGCATCGGCAGTGTTACGGGAACAGAAAATATGGTGTATACCAAACCAGTCTGCCACACGGATGATAGTTCCAAGATTGCCTGGATCTTGTATGTCATCGAGTGCAAGGCATAACTCTTTGCTTGTAATATCTTGATGGACAGAATAGGTGGGGAGCTGGAAAAGGGCAAGTACCTCTTGTGGAGCTTTCAGAAAACTGGCTTTGCGAAGTTCCTCGGAGGTGGCTTCGATGATTTCAGAAGCACGTATTGCTGGGTTGGCGGTCAGCCAAGAAGACTTGCCCACGATGAGACTGCAAGTGAAATACGGTAGCAAATCGCCCACAACTTTGGGACCTTCTGCGACAAAAAGGTGCTCTTCGAGACGTTTTTTCTTTTGATCCAGTGATTGTATGAGTTTGATTTTGGCTTTGCTTAGCATACGTAATCCTTTTTAACATTATTTTGTTTGTCAAAAAACAATGCAAACTTACATAAAAAACGAGAATTTTTGCGTAAGTTTGCAAGATAATTTGCGGTGAATGCTGCTGCAAGTGGAATAAAGGGATAGAATGAACGTGATAAGGAACAAATTTTTGTGTTTGATAGGGGTGATGGTTATGCTACTGTCGTCTTGTTCGGTGTCGCGTCATTTGCCAGAGAATGCATCTTTGCTGGATAGAGTGAAGGTGATTTCTGACGGTAATTCAAATATTGTTTCTTCATTGAAGCCCAAGGTGAGGCAACAGCCTAATATACGTACGTTTGGTCTTTTCCGTTTGCCGTTGTGGGTGTATAGCCTTTCTGGAAAGAAAGAAAACTTTGTCAACCGTACGTTACGCAATATCGGTGAGTCGCCTCGTGTATATGATGATACCCTGACACGTAAGAGTTGTGAGGTGATGGAGCAGACACTGGTAAATCAAGGATACTTGAAGGCAAAAGTGACGGCAAAAACCGAATATCGAAAATATAAAGCACGGGTGAAATATTATGTACATTTAGGACGGCAATATCGTATATCAAGTATGCATTATATGTGTGCTGATACGGTGATGTTGAGGCATATACTTGCTGACACCGTGAACTCAGAGGTAAAAGTAGGTATGCCGTTTGATGCCAATGTGCTGAACAATGAACGAACGAGATTAGCCTCTCTATTGCAAAGTGAAGGATATTATGGATTTAAGAAAGACGATATTACTTATCTTGCTGATACCGCACGTAATTCGTCAGATGTCGTGTTGGCAGTGCGCATACGCTCTAATAGGCTTTCAAAAGGGTCAGAGAATGGTGAATCTGTGTATGTTCCCAGAAAGAAATATCGGGTGGAGTCGGTAAGCTATCTTATGTATCCTACTTCGCGTGACTACCAACATTCGTATGTCTTTCCCGATACAGTTTGTCTTGGTGGCGAAAATTTTTTATATGAAAGCAGACCTCCATTTCGTTTTTCTGCTATCCAAAATGCATCGCACATAACGTCGGGCGATATGTATGATGTATGTAAGGTGAAGGATTCATATACATCGTACGGACGGTTAGGAGTATTGAAATATACAAATATCAATTTCGTGGAGAGAACCGACAGTACCTTGGGGTGTTATATTACCCTGAACCCAGCTAAAAGGGTGTCAATGAGTACGGAAGTGGACTTTACCAATACGGCAGGGGACGTAGGCGTTTCAGCAACTTTGTCAATAACCGATCGTAATGTTTTTCGTGGCTCGGAGAGTTTGACATTGAAAATACGTGGAGCATATGAGAATATTACTCATCTTACTGACTATGAATCTGGTAGGTTCCTTGAGTATGGCGCCGATATGAGCCTTAACTTTCCGCGATTCATCCTCCCGTTTGTACGAGACGAGGTACAACGGCGCAGTATGGCCACAACACAACTTGATTTGCAGTACAATGCGCAGACTCGTCCCGAGTTTGATCGCAATGTATTTTCTGCTTCGTGGAGTTACCTGTGGAATAGCAACAAACAGATTCGCCATCGGTTTGATCTTGTGGGAATCAACTTTGTGTCGGTGCCGCGTAAGGACAAATATTTTATCAGCAACTACCTCAACCAGTATAATAGTAAAAACTCTATCATGAAGTTTAATTATGAAGATTTGTTTATCTTTCGTACGGGTTATGATTTTTATTATACTTCGCCTGGTGCAGGTACTACCAAAAACTACTTCGATGTGTCACATTCCGTGCGTGCTAATGTGGAAACGTCGGGCAATCTGCTTTATTTGCTGTCAAATGCGATGAAAATAGAAAAGGACTCTATAGGACAATACCGCCTATTCAGCCTGGCGTTTGCACAATATCTGAAGACCGACTTGGCGTGGACAATGAACATGAATCTTGGTCGCCGTAATAACTTGCTTTTTCATATTGAGACCGGTGTGGCTTATCCTTTTGGCAATTCGCGGATGCTTCCGTTTGAGAAACGATACTATGCTGGTGGCGCCAACAGTGTGCGTGGATGGGCTGTGCGCGGATTGGGACCAGGACGCTATGTAAGTCGTAATGGTACCATCGACTATATTAACCAATCGGGTGATCTTAAACTTGACCTCAGCTTGGAGTATCGTATGCACATGTTTTGGAAACTTGATGGTGCATTGTTTGTCGATGCAGGAAACATTTGGACTATGTATGATTATTCGGACCAACCTGGAGGTGTGTTCCTTTGGAATGAGTTCTACAAACAAATTGCTGTGTCGTATGGGGTAGGGGTGCGTCTTGACCTTAATTTTCTTGTACTGCGTGTTGATGCTGCCATGAAGGCCGTTAATCCTATGTATGTGGAAGGACCGTTGCGCTATCCCATTGTTCATCCTCGCTTCAAACGTGATTTTGCTTGGCATTTTGCTGTGGGGTATCCATTCTGATGTTTGATGAAGTAAAACTTTAAAAGAGAATAAAAAGAAACACGATATGAAATTGAACTTTATATGTCTTGCAAGCGGAAGCAGTGGTAATTGTTTCTATTTGGGCACCGACAACTATGGCATTCTCATCGATGCAGGCATACCAGTACGCACCATCAAGAATGGGTTGAAGGATGCCGGTCTTTCGTTCGAGTCTATTATGGGGGTATTCGTGACTCACGACCATGCCGACCATATCAAATCGCTCGGAACCTTGGGCGAGCGCTATAATATTCCCATCTATGCTACGCGTGAAACACATGTGGGTATCAATCGAAATTACTGTATGACGCAGAAATTGGTGTCATGTATGCGCTATGTAGAGAAAGATGAGACTCATCGCTTGCGTGATTTTCGCATTACTCCTTTCGAGGTTCCTCATGATGGTAACGACAATGTGGGGTATCTCGTGGAGTGTGACGAAAAGGTGTTCTGTTTCATTACCGACTTGGGGCATATTACTGATTCCATTGCTGGTTATATCGCTCGTGCTCACTATCTGATTATTGAGGCAAACTATGATGAAGAGATGTTGGCACACGGTCCTTATCCCCAATATCTAAAAGAACGTATCTCGGGTCCCAATGGACATCTCAGCAATAAGACTACGGCTAAGTTTCTTGCTGAAAATCTTACCGAGCATCTTAAATATATTTGGCTTTGCCATCTCAGCCGTGAGAATAATCATCCAGAACTTGCCTACAAGACCGTGGAGTGGGCGTTGCGTGGGGTTGGCATTATTCCCGGTAAAGACCTTTACTTGTCTGCATTGAAGCGCACGACGCCTTCCGAATTGTTTGTTTTTGAATAGAAAAAAGAATAATATATTAAGGAATATGGGAAAGAAGAATTTATATGGAATGGGTGTTGCACTTGTCACTCCGTTTGACGCGACTGGTGCGGTCGACTATGAGGCGTTGGGCCGTTTGGTGGATTTTCAGATTGAGAGCCATACGGATTTTCTCTGTGTGCTTGGTACTACAGCCGAGACACCAACACTTAGCGTAGAGGAACAACTTGCGGTGCGTCGTACCGTAGTGGAGCGCAATGCAGGTCGTTTGCCTATCCTGCTCGGTTGTGGTGGAAACTGCACGCGCAGTATTGTGAATAAACTAACCATCGACAAGATGAATGATGTGGATGCAATACTCTCTGTAGTGCCCTATTACAACAAACCGACACAGACGGGTATGTATGCTCACTTTAAGGCTATTTCTGAGGCTACTGACCTTCCTATTGTACTGTATAATGTACCTGGGCGTACAGGTGTTAACATGCTCCCCGAGACTACACTGCGCTTGGCTTCCGACTGCAAGAACGTGGTGGGTATCAAGGAGGCTTCGGGTAATATCGAGCAAATAGAGTATATTCTCAAGAATCGTCCTGAAGGTTTCAAAGTGTTCTCTGGTGATGATGGCATCACGCTCCCTCTCATCAAGAGTGGTGCCGATGGTGTTATCTCCGTTATAGGAAATGCCTATGCTGCTGAATTTGCAGAGTTGGTGCATCTTGCCCAAACAGGGAAATATGTCGAGGCAGAGGCTATTGACAGGCGTTTTGCTGAGTTGTATAAACTTCTTTTTCTGGATGGCAACCCTGCTGGCGTGAAATGTTTATTGGAACTGCGCGGCATGCTTCAGAATGTGTTGCGTCTACCACTTATGCCTGTTACCCAAGCGACATGTGATAAGATTGCGGCGCAATTGTAAACGTTAGTTGTGTGAATAAATAAAAAGCCTTCGCTAACGAAGGCTTTTTATTTATTCTATCTTTTCCCGTATTTTGGTGAGGTATGCTTTCATGCCTTCGGCATCGCGCTCCTCAATGATCTGTAGTAGATCCTTCAGTTCGCGGCGTATGTTCTCCACTTGTCCGGGGGTACGAGGGTTGAAGAGAATCTCCTGTAGCAGGTAGTCGTCCTCATTGAGTAGCCCCTTGGCTATGGCCATGTGTTTCTTGAAGGTAGTACCCGGTGCCTCCTGCTTCTTCATGATGGCTGTAAACACGAAGGTGGAGACGAAGGGAATGGAGAGTGAGTAGGCCATCGTCTCGTCATGTTCATCGAAAGTGTACTCGAAGATGTTGAGTCCGAGGCCTTGATACAGGTCCTTGAAGAACACTTTGCCCAGATGGTCACTCTCGCTGATGATGATGGCGTTCTCATTACTCAGGTTGCTCAGACTGGCAAACGTGGGACCAAACATGGGGTGAGTGCTCACGAAGCGGAAACCGCTCTGGCGGTAATATTCGGGCAGTTGCGTCTTCACCGAGGCAATGTCGCTCAGGATGCAGTCCCCAGGCAATACGGGCAACACTTGGTTGAACGCCTCGATGGTGTATTTCACCGTGGCGGCATTGATGACCAGTTCGGGACGGAAGCCGCGTATCTCGTCGAGCGAAGTGAAACGGCACGTGTTGTATACAAAGCGCAGGCGCTTGGGGTCTACGTCGTAGACCGCAGTTTCGTGCTGAAAGCTCAGCAGGTCGGTGAAGAAGGAGCCCATCTTGCCGGCTCCGAGGATAAGTATTCTCATAGACTACAAAGTTAATGTAAACTTCTCAAAAAAGCAAGTGTACTTACTTTTTTTGAGAGCTTCTGTGAATAGTGATAAGGATTCTTTTCCTTTACGAAATCGAAATAAACCTTAATTTCGCTTATATATTATGTAGTGGTGATTGGATAATGGTGATAATTTGTTAACTTTGCAAATCGAAACAGATAGACTTGATAAATAAACTTATAAACTATATATGGCTGGAATGATTGATATCCGCGAATTGAACGACAGGATTGAACGTCAGAGTGGTTTCATCACCAATCTGATGGCTGGCATGGACCAAGTGATTGTTGGTCAGAAACATTTGGTAGAATCGTTGCTCATCGGTCTCCTGGCTGATGGTCACGTGTTGCTTGAAGGTGTGCCGGGCTTGGCAAAGACTCTTGCTATCAAGACCTTGGCACAACTTATCGATGCGCAGTATAGCCGCATACAGTTTACCCCCGACTTGTTGCCTGCCGATGTGGTGGGTACCATGATTTATAGTCAGAAGGACGAGACTTTCATTTCAAAGAAAGGTCCCATCTTCGCCAACTTCGTATTGGCCGATGAGATCAACCGTGCTCCGGCCAAGGTGCAGAGTGCGCTGCTTGAGGCCATGCAGGAGCGTCAAGTGACACTGAGCAAGGAGACTTTCCGTCTGCCCGAGCCCTTCCTCGTACTGGCTACACAGAACCCCATTGAACAGGAGGGTACCTATCCGCTGCCCGAGGCACAGGTAGACCGTTTCATGCTCAAGGTGGTCATCGACTATCCCAAGCTGGAGGAGGAAATGCGCATCATACGCCAGAATATCAAGGGCGAGAAGTATGAGGTGCTCCCCATTATGAAAGCTGAGGAGATTATGAAGGCTCGTGAGGTGGTGAAAGAGGTTTACATCGATGAAAAGATTGAACGCTACATTGCCGACATCGTATTTGCTACACGTTACCCCGAAAAGTATGGATTGAAGGAGTTGAAGGAGATGATCTCGTTCGGTGGTTCGCCTCGTGCCTCTATCAGCCTCGCATTGGCCGCCCGTTCCTACGCATTCATCAAACGTCGAGGCTATGTCATCCCCGAGGATGTGCGTGCTGTGGCTCACGATGTATTGCGCCACCGTATAGGACTAACCTACGAAGCCGAGGCCAGCAACCTTACTGCCGAGGAAATCATCAGCAAAATTCTGAACAAGGTTGAAGTACCCTAATATTTTTTAGGAGTTCAGGAGTCAAGAGCTCAGACTATAGCGAAGCACTTGATTTTGCGATTTTTCTTAGTCAAAAGTGTTGTCTGAACTCCTGAGCGAAGCGAAACTCCTGAACTCCTGAACTCCAAGAATAACAATGGACGCAAACGAACTGATAAAGAAGGTACGGAAGATTGAGATCAAGACCCGTGGCTTGTCGAGCAATATCTTTGCCGGACAGTACCACTCGGCCTTCAAGGGTAGGGGTATGGCCTTCTCTGAGGTGCGCGAGTATCAGTACGGCGATGATGTGCGCGACATTGACTGGAACGTGACAGCACGCTTCAACAAGCCCTACGTCAAAGTGTTCGAGGAGGAGCGCGAGCTCACTGTGATGTTGCTCGTGGATATGTCTGGGAGCCTTGACTTCGGTACGTCGGGTATGTACAAAAAGGACATGGTGGCCGAGATTGCTGCCACGTTGGCCTTTGCTGCCATACAGAATAACGACAAGATTGGAGCTATCTTCTTCACCGACCGCATAGAAAAATTCATCCCCGCGCAGAAGGGACGCAAGCATATCCTTTATATCATACGCGAGGTGCTGGGCTTCGAGCCCGAGAGCACGCAGACTGATATCACCGTACCCCTTCAATACCTTACCAATGCCATCAAGAAGCGCTGCACCACGTTTGTCCTGAGCGACTTCATTGGTGACAAGGACTTCAAGAACCCGCTCATCATTGCCAACCGCAAGCATGATATCGTGGCCATACAGGTCTACGACAAGCGCGTAGAGGAGTTGTCCGATGTGGGACTGATGAAGATGGTCGACCCTGAGAGTGGCGAGGAAGTGTATGTAGATACCTCATCGCGCAAGGTGCGCGCCTTACATCGCAAGTGGTGGATTGAAAGTCAAGTGAGGCTGAGAGACACGTTCTCCAAGTCGGGGGTCGATGCCATCTCGGTGCGCACCGACCAGGACTATGTAAAGGCACTGATGAATCTGTTTGCTAAAAGAAATTAAGGTAATGTCATCCTGAGTGAAACAAAGGATCTCGCGGATTGTTGAAGAGAGATTGCTTTTCCCTTACGGCCAGTGAACACATTTCTTCACTACGTTCAGAAACGAAGTTCGCCACTCAAGGCAATGACAAACGAAGTGGAATATGAATTTGTTAAAGAAGAATCTATTTGTATTGGCAATGGTATGTCTTGCATTACCCGCCTTCTCGCAAGTCACCGTCAATGCCAGCATCGACTCACTGCAGCTGCTCATCGGTGAGCAGGCTCGTGTGAGGGTCGAGGTGAGCTGCCCCTCCGACGGCAACCTCATCATGCCCACATACCCCAACAATATGCTCATGGAGGGCATCGAGATTGTAGGTGAGGTAAAGGCCGACACACAGTACTTGAACAAGAAGAGCCACATGGTGGTGACACAAACCTATGCGGTGACCTCATTCGATACGGCCTTCTATTACATACCGCCATTCGAGGTATTAGTAGACAGTGTGAGCTATGCATCTAATCCTTTGGCGCTGAAGGTACTGACCTACGATGTTGACACTACTAACGTGGAGGCCATCTTCCCCATCAAGGATGTCATGGAGCGTCCGATGACTTTCGTGGAACTGCTGCCCATGCTGCTTGCCGTGGTGATGGTGATTGCATTCATCTTCCTCATCCCCTTCCTGTTGGGCCGCTACCACGACAACAAGCCTATCTTGCGTCGCGTGACCATAGCTCCCAAGTTGCCGCCCCACCAAGTGGCATTGCAGGAGATGGAGCGCATCAAGAGTGAGAAGAACTGGTTAAAGGACGATGTAAAGCAATATTATACCGAGCTCACCGATGCCCTGCGCGTGTATATGGAGGAGCGCTTCGGATTCAATGCTATGGAGATGACCTCCGATGATATTATCGCCCAGTTGAATGAACAGCCCGACAAGGAGTGGATAGGTGAGTTGCGCGAACTGTTCGCCATGTCCGACCTCGTGAAGTTTGCCAAGTACAAGCCCCTCATCAACGAGAACGACATGAACAACATCAATGCCATCGACTTCATCAACAAGACCAAAGTGGAGGCCGTAACCCCAGCCGAGCCCGTGGTACAGGAGGTGGTGGTCAAGGAGGGTCGCTCTCGGCAGGCCAAGATATTGTTCATCACGGGTATCGTACTGCTCGGCGTGTTGGGTGTCGTTGCGCTCTATGTAGCTATCACTGAAGTGATTCAATTGTTTTTCTAATGTATATATGATGCTGTTTTTGTAATCATTCAATGTCTCTGTCATCCTGACGGCAGTAAGGATATCGCGCTGGGATTCCGCCAGCAACGATTGCGAGATGCTTCACTTCGCTCAGCATGACAAAAAATACTCATAACGATTATGACCTTTGCCCATCCTGCATATTTCCTGTTGTTCCTTCTGCTTGTACCTTATATAATATGGTATGTACTGAAGGGGACGAAGAGCGAACCCTCAATGCGTGTTTCTACCACCCGTATGTATGCCACCATGCCCAAGAGCTATAAGGTATATCTGCGCCACGTCCCCTTTGTGTTGCGCATGATAGCTCTGTCGCTACTCATCGTTGTGTTGGCTCGTCCGCAGTCTACCGACAGCTGGCAGAGCAGCGAAGTGGAAGGTATCGACATCATGCTCGCTGTCGACGTTTCTACCAGTATGCTTGCCGAAGATCTCAAGCCCAATCGCCTCGAAGCGGCCAAGCAGGTGGCGGCCGACTTCATCAACGGTCGTCCCAACGACAATATCGGTCTCACTATCTTTGCCGGACAGAGCTTCACCCAGTCACCCCTCACTGTAGACCATGCCGTCCTGCTCAACCTCTTTAACAGCGTGAGCTGCAATATGGCCATGAACGGCATCATCGAGGATGGTACAGCCATAGGCCTTGGTATCGCCAATGCCGTGAGCCGCTTGAAGGATAGCAAGGCCAAGTCCAAGGTCATCATCCTGCTTACTGATGGTTCAAATAACCGTGGCGATATATCGCCCCTCACCGCAGCCGAAATAGCCAAGACCTACGGCATACGTGTCTATACCATTGGTGTAGGTACCAATGGTACCGCTCCCTATCCCTATCAGGGATTCGGCGGCACGCAGTACATACAGGTTCCCGTGGAGATTGATGAGAACACCCTGATACAGATTGCCGAGACAGCCGACGGCCAGTACTACCGCGCCACCAGCAACTCTAAGCTCAAGGAGGTGTACGAAGAGATTGACAAGCTCGAACGCACTAAACTCAATGTCAAGGACTTCAGTCGCAAGTCAGAAGAGTACATCCCCTTTGCTTTATGGGCCATGGTGTGTCTATTGCTTGAGGTGTTGCTACGACTGACTGTGTTGAGACGTATACCATAATAACTAAAACAATAACAAAACAAAAAACCAACAATCAGGAGGTTGACCGATTTTGGACAAGCCAAGCTCAAGCATTGTCTGTTGTCCATTTACTAAAAAAAAGGAATATGTTCAAATTAGCCTATCCTCAAGCCCTGTTCCTATACATTCTACTTGTCATTGTAGCAGGCATATACTTCGTAGCCCAACGTCAACGCAAGAAAGCCCTGCGCCGCTACGGCTCACCCGAGTTGCTCGGTGCCATGATGCCCGAGGTGTCGAACTATCGCCCTGCCGTAAAGTTTTGGATTACCTTCGTAGCCCTCTGCTTTATGGTGTTGCTGCTCGCCCGTCCCCAGTTCGGAACTAAGATGGAAACCGTCAAGCGCCAAGGTGTCGAGACCATCATCGCCCTCGATATCTCCAATTCTATGTTGGCCGAGGACGTGGCTCCCAACCGTCTGGAGAAGTCCAAAAACATCATCTCGCGCCTCGTCGACAGTTTTTCCGATGATAAGGTCGGACTCATCGTCTTTGCCGGCGATGCTTTCATCCAGCTTCCTATCACAAGCGATTTCATTTCGGCCAAGATGTTTCTCGAGAGCATCACTCCCGACCTTATAGCCCGCCAGGGTACCAATATTAAGGCCGCTATTGATATGGGTACCCGTAGCTTCACCCCCAAGGAAGGGGTGGGGAAGGCCATCATCATCATCACCGATGGTGAGAACCATGAAGGAGGTGCCAAGGAGGCAGCCAAGGCCGCTGCCGACAAGGGTATGATGGTATACGTCATGGGCGTAGGTTCGCCTGAAGGTGCACCTATCCCTGCCGAGCGCGCTGGTGACTTCCGTCGCGACAAGGGGGGCAATGTCATCGTTACCAAGCTAAACGAACAGATGTGTAAAGAGATTGCCGCTGCAGGTAATGGTGTCTATATCCGTATCGACAATACCAACAATGCCCAGCGTCTCCTGCAGAAGGAGATAGACAAACTCGCCAAGGCCGATATCGAGACCACTACTTACTCTGAGTACAATGAGCAGTTCATGGTAATGGCATGGATAGCCTTCATCCTGCTGCTCCTCGAGATGCTGCTGATGGTGAAGAAGAATCCCCGATTGAAAGGATTTCATCTATTTGATTGATGATAGAAGAATTTGTTTGGATTTTATTTCGACTTTAGCTGAGAGGATTTTTGGAGTAGGTTTATTCTCCCTCTTCGTTTTTCGATGAAATAGACGTCTTTTATCGAACCTCAGGTTACAAAAGTTCATAAATCGGTTGGCATTGGCAATATTTCATTCCACAGCAACCGATTTATGAACTTTTACATATAGAGATTACGCCGAAGTCGGGTCTGCCCTCGAAGTTTCGTCAGTCTACTTTCGAAGGAAATTGGATAGAGCCTCGAAGCATGGAGGGTAAACCCTTTAAGGGAATCGGTTAGGAGTTGAGGAGAGTATCCTTTGTCCGTTTCAGCAAAAAAACGGTAGAGCAGGTGCGATAATATTTTACCGCACCTGCTCCGGCAATTTATAGCTTCGGCGATAAATTATTATAGCACGTGCGACAATCTTCACATCAATCCCTGCATGCTACTGTACTATGGGGAAGAAATGTGTGCTCGGTTAGGAGGTAAGGTATTGAAGTGAAATTTTACTATAAATCAAAGAGGGCGTGCACAACACGCCCTCTTTGATTTATAGTAATCTACAATTCTTACTTTTTCTTCTGTTGTTGCTGCAACTTCTGTTGCTCCTCGAGTTCCTTTTGCATGGCTTCGAGACGAGCCATCATACTGCTCTTTTTAACGGGCTTCGCCTGATTCTTGGCATAGTTAGCCTCGAGCTGCATGAGAAGCTGCTTCTCATCGATGGTATGACGGAGTGCAAACATGATGAGGATAGATGAGAGTGTAGAGATGAAGTAGTAGTAGTTCAAACCTGCTGAGTAGTTGTTCAGGGCAAAGATGAAGATGATGGGCATGAGGAGCATCATCCACTTCATCATCTTCTGCTGCTGGGGATCACCGCCTGCAGGCTGCTGCTTCATGGTATAGAGCGTGTTGACGATGTTCACCACGCTGAACAGGAGGCAGAAGAGTGAGATGTGGTCGCCCAGTAAGGGGAGGTTGAAGTTCCAGTGCAGGAGGTCGTCGTAGGCCGAGAGGTCGTTGGCCCAGAGGAACTTCTGCCCACGCAATTCAATGGCATTGGGCACGAAGAAGAAGAGGGCCATCCATACAGGCATTTGGATAAGTGTGGGCAAGCATCCGCTCATGGGGCTCACACCATACTTGCTGTAGAGCTGCATGGTCTCCTGATTCTTCTGTAGGGCATCCTCGGGGTTGGGGTACTTGTCGTTGATTTTGTCGATATAGGGCTTCAACGCACGCATCTTGGCTGTTGAGAGGTACTGCTTATAGGTGAAGGGGAATACGATAGCCTTCACGATGAGGGTGAGCAGCAGCAACACGATACCCATGTTCATACCCCATGAATTGAGCCAGTCGAAAAGGTACACCACGAAGAAACGGTTGACCCAACGCACGATAGGCCATCCGAAGTAGATGAGCTTGTCGAGGTGTAGGTTCTCACCGCTGGTAGCGAGGTGGCTGCTCTCCTTGAGGGTCTGGAACTGATTGGGACCGAAGTAGAACTGGAAGTTCGAAGGTGTCTCGCCCGAGGGGTCAAAGAAGACGGTGGCTTCGGCCTCCATGTTCTTCAGATAGCCGCTGCCCTCGTTGATGGGCGATGAAGCGAGCGTGGCGGTCTTGAACTGCTGGTCGGCAATGAAAATGCAGCTGAAGAACTGGTCCTTGAAGGCTATCCACTCGAGAGCGGCAAGCTCCTTGGTCTGTGCCTTCATCTCGCTCAAGTGCTCGGTATCCTTTTCGGTATGATAGGTGAGACTGGTGTAGCGCTGCTCGAAGTCGTAACCCTTTTCCTGTTGGCGCACACGTTGCTCCCAATCCACATTCATGGTCTTCATTGATGAGGAGAAGAAGTTCTGCATACCATGAGCACGTACGGTGAAGTTGAGCATGTAGCTCTCGGGCAACAGACAGTAACTGAAGTCGAGGTAGCCGGCACCGTTGGTGGGCATACGGAATATGAGGGTGCTGTCGGTTACTTCTACAGGCTGGAAGTAGAGCTTCTCGGTGACGATGTTCTCATTCTTGCCATCAAGCATGAAGTTGATGCTCTCGTCGTCGGCATTGAAGAGCTCCAAGGGAAGTCCCTCCTGGTTGGTATATTCTTTAAGGATGGCCGAGGTGACACGGGCACCGTGATTTGAGAAGGTGAGGCTCACCAATTCGTTCTCAAGGGTGAACAGCTGCTCTTCGCCTTGTGCGGCGAGGAAGAGGGTCGAAGTGCTGTCTTGCAGCAACGTCTGGTTGTAGCGGGCCTCGGCCAACGATTTGTCAAGTTCTTTCTGAGCTTCAGCCAAGGCGATAGAATCCTGTGCGGCTCTCAGTCGTGCCTGCTCGGCAAGCTGCTCCTCGGTGGGTTGGTTCATCCAAATAAATCCTACCATCACGGCGAATATCAGAATCCAACCGATAACTGTACTTTTGTTGTTGTTCATTTCTTGCTTTTCTTTCTTATACTATTGTTACTTATTATACATAGGGTATGCGCAGACGGTGTCTGCGCATACTAAACGTTTAATTTTCAACTTTCAATTTTCAATTTTTCTCAATCGCTGCCTTGATGAACGAGAGGAATAAGGGGTGGGGCTTGAGTACGGTGCTGTTGTACTGAGGATAGTACTGCACACCGATATACCAGGGATGTCCCTCGACCTCTACAGCCTCTACGAGCTTGGTGTCGGGGTTGATACCCGTACATTTCATGCCGGCGCTTTCGAGCTGCTCTTTGTACTTTTCGTTGACCTCGTAGCGGTGATGATGACGCTCCTGGATGCAGTTGGCGCCATAGATTTCCTTGAGCTTGCTGCCCTCGATGAGCGCGCAGTCAAAGTTACCCATACGCATGGTGTCGCTCAGGTGTGATTTCTGCTCCTCCATGATGTCAACCACATTGTTGGGAGTAGTGGTATTCATCTCGCGTGAGTTGGCATCGGCAAGGCCGAGCACGTTGCGGGCAAACTCCACTACCATGCACTGCATACCGAGGCATATACCGAAGGTGGGGATATTGTTGACGCGAGTATAGTTGGCCACGATGTTCTTCCCCTCGATACCGCGCTGGCCGGCACCGGGACCGATGATGACACCATCCATGCCCTTGAGGCTTTCGGCTACGTTGTCGGCAGTAATGTTGTCGCTGTAGAGGAAGTGCATCTTCAACTTGCGATTGTTGTAGGTGGCAGCCTGTGATGAGGCTTCGAGGATTGACTTGTAGGCATCCTGTAGGTCGTACTTGCCCACGAGACCGATGTGTACCTCTTTGGTAGCCTTGGCGCGACGGTCGAGGAAGTCTCTCCAAGGGCCGAGGGCGGGCTTTGGACCGGGAGTGATGCCAAACTTGCGGAGGATGGTATCGTCCATGCCCTGATTTTGCAGGAGCACGGGAACCTCGTAGATTGTAGATGCGTCAATGGATTGGAACACGGCATCGCTATCAACGTTGCAGAACAGAGCTGTCTTTTTCTTTAGACCCTCAGGCAACTCGTGCTCGGTACGCAAAACAAGTACATCGGGCTGGATACCGAGCGACTGGAGTTTCTGTACCGAGTGCTGTGTAGGCTTGGTTTTCAGTTCTCCGGCTGCTGCGAGGTAGGGCACGTAGGTGAGGTGTACACATAGTGCGTTACGGCCAAGCTCCCACTTGAGTTGGCGTACACTCTCCATGTAGGGCAACGACTCGATGTCGCCTACAGTGCCACCTATCTCGGTGATGATGAAGTCAAACTGATTCTTGGTGCCCAGTGCCTTCACGTTGCGCTTGATTTCGTCGGTGATATGGGGCACCACCTGGATGGTCTTGCCGTGGTATTCGCCGCGACGCTCACGGTCGATAACACGCTTGTAGATACGTCCGGTCGTGATATTGTTGGCCTTGGTCATGTTCACGCCAAGGAAACGCTCATAGTGTCCGAGGTCGAGGTCGGCTTCGTGTCCGTCAACAGTCACATAGCATTCGCCATGCTCCTCAGGGTTCAGTGTACCTGGGTTGATGTTGATGTACGGGTCGAACTTTTGGATGGTCACATTGTAGCCGCGTGCTTGCAGCAACTTGCCGATAGAAGAGGAAATAACGCCTTTCCCGAGTGAAGAGGCTACGCCTCCGGTCACGAAGATATACTTTGTCTCAGCCATGATATAAAATGTTTTGTGTATACTCTTTGTTAAAATCTTCCAAGCTGCAAAGTTAGTGATTTTTGATAAAACGAACGAATAAAACACCCTTTTAGTTGCTTGAAAGGATAAAAAAATAGTGTTGACACTCATTCCTATTGTAAAAAGTTGTATCTTCGCGGCTAAATTAAGAAACGGCATATATAAACTATAAACTAAGAATAGAATATGAAAAGAAAAATGTTTTTAGGTAGCTTGCTTTTGTGTTGTGCAAGTTGGATGATGGGCCAGCAGACAGTACAGGTAGATTCATTGGTACAAATGGAGGCTCAGACCGATTCTGTAGTGGCAATAAACGACAGCGTGATGCTGATAAGCACTGATTCGGATGTAATGCCTGATAGCGTGCTGGCGGTACAGGCCGACTCGGTGGCTGCACAGAAACAGACGGATCCTACAGCTATTGCTTTACGTCCTCTGACTCAAACAGAGATAGATTCTACAATACTTGTTCTCGAACAGGTGAAATCACTTACGGACAAGATTTCAGAGCAATCGCTCCTCGATGCATTCCTGGTGAAAGAGGTGTTCTCTGATACCGCTGTGGTGAACAAGTATAACCGCCTGTTGGAAGAGATGGTCGTACAGTATGCCGCTGAAGTGGAGAGTATTTCCGTTAACGATACAGTGCATGTCAACCCAATCTATTTTCGTCTGTTTGCACCGCTCACTCTTTATAAGTCACCCATCACCCAAGCCATGTCGATTGATGCATATCCTGCGGTAACTCTGGAAGACAGTCTGCGCTTGGCGGCCATGGCCAGCGGTCAAGACTTGCGCCTGCTCAATGAACTGGATAGAGTGTTGCTTTCTACCTATCTCGCTTCGCCTTCCTTGGTCGGAATCACAGAGGATGAACTGATGGCAAGCCAGAATTTTTCGGGAGAGGCAATGAAGAAGATGTCCGAATCGGTTAAGATCGAAGTCCCGACTGCTTCTGTTGCTCCTTTGACAGATACGAAACCTCAGGCCGTTACGGAAGTTGTTGTACAGAAGCCGAACTTCTGGGTGACCAAAGGTAATTTTTCTACTCAGGTGACTGAGTCGTTCTTCTCGCCCAACTGGTATCAAGGTGGTATCAATAACCTCAACGTGCTCTCTATGCTGACTCTCGAGGCTAACTACAATAACAAACGCAAGGTGCAGTGGGATAATAAACTGGATGCACGCTTGGGCTTCTATCAGAATCAGGGCGAAGACATACAGTCGAACCAGGACCTCCTACGCTTGACCTCGAAACTCAATTTGAAGGCTATCCGCAATTGGAATTATGCTATTGAAGCGCAAGGTAACACTCAAATGTTAAATCACTATAAAGGTAGTGATAGGAGTAGCGGTCTTAAGTCTGGTTTCTTGTCACCTGCAGATGTTTCGTTTACTGTCGGTATGGACTTCAAGAAAAACTTCAACAAGGGTAGCGTATCTATCTATCCGGGTCCTCTTTCTTTTAAGATGACATATGTAGGTATTGAGAAATTGTCTGCGGATTACGGAATTGAAGAAGGTAAGAAGATGCGCTATGACCTCGGTTCGAAGCTTGAGGTAAACTTTGATTATAAAATAACTAAGGATATCAGTTATAAGACCCGTTTCTACTACTTTACCGGTCGTTACGAGTATGTGCAGATGGATTGGGAAAACACGCTAAACTTCCAGGTAAGCAAGTATATTTCTACCAAGCTGTTCTTCCATACACGATTTGACGACCTTGTAGATATAAAACCAGAGAATGCAAATTGGGGATTCTTCCAATTCAAGCAGTATCTTATGCTGGGTCTCAACTATGCATGGTAATCCAATAAGTGCTCTAAATACATATATAATATTATATGCCACAAATATCACAACGCGGTACATTGATGCCTGCCTCGCCTATACGCAAACTGGTACCATTGGCCGATGCAGCCAAGGCGAGAGGTGTTCATGTGTATCATCTTAATATCGGACAGCCCGACCTTCCTACACCTCAGGCGGCTCTTGATGCTATCCGCAGCATTGACCGTAAGGTGCTCGAATACAGCCCTTCGCAGGGATACCTCAGCTACAGGACAAAGTTGGTTGACTACTACAAGAAGTACGACATCAACCTTACGGCCGATGACATCATCATCACCACCGGTGGCTCCGAGGCAGTGCTGTTCTCATTCATGGCTTGCCTGAACCCGGGCGATGAGATTATCATGCCTGACCCCTTCTATGCCAACTATCAGGCGTTTGCCATTTCGGCGGGAGCGGTTATCCGCACCATCCCTACTACCATTGAGGAGGGTTTCTGCTTGCCCAAGGTGGAGCGTTTCGAGGAATTGATCAACGAGCGCACCAAGGCCATCATGATATGCAACCCCAACAACCCTACGGGCTATCTATATACACGCCGCGAGATGAACCAGATACGCGACCTTGTGAAGAAGTACGATCTCTATCTCTTCTCCGATGAGGTGTATCGTGAGTTCATCTACACCGGTTCGCCTTATATCTCGGCTTGCGACCTCGAAGGTATTGAGGACAATGTGGTGCTTATTGACTCCGTGTCGAAGCGCTACTCGGAGTGTGGAATACGTATCGGTGCACTCATTACCAAGAACAAGCAGTTGCGTCAAGCGGTGATGAAGTTCTGTCAGGCACGTCTGAGTCCTCCGCTCATCGGACAGATTGCTGCCGAGGCATCGCTCGACGAGCCTGAAGCATATACACGTGAGACTTACGATGAATACGTGGAACGTCGTAAGTGCTTGATTGACGGGCTCAACCGCATCCCCGGTGTGTACAGCCCCATTCCTATGGGGGCTTTCTATACCGTAGCACGACTCCCGGTTGACGATAGCGAGAAGTTCTGTGCATGGTGTCTCAGTGAGTTTGACTACGAGGGTGAGACTGTTATGATGGCTCCCGCGAGCGGTTTCTATACTACGCCCGGTGCCGGTCGCAATGAGGTGCGTATCGCCTACGTGCTCAAGAAAGATGACCTGCAGCGTGCACTCGTCGTATTGCAAAAGGCACTGGAGGTTTATCAGGGAAAAACTATATAAAGATGAGAGTGAGAAGATAGAAGTTTCTGTTTTCGTCTTCGTTTAAATAAAAACAATGGAATCCTTCATCGCCCGTCGCCTCTATAAAAACGAGCAAGGCAGTCGCAAGGTGTCGCGCCCTGCCGTGCTCATAGCACAGGCTGGTGTAGCTTTGGGATTGGCGGTGATGTTGGTTACCATAGCTGTATCTTTCGGTTTCAAGTATGAGGTACGGGCCAAGGCTGTGGGCTTTGGCTCGCATCTTCATGTCAGCAACTATGATAGTGGTCAGGCTTTCGAAGCGCTCCCCGTGGCTGCCGATTCGGCACTGATGGCTACGCTCACGAGCTTTGGCGAGGTGTCTCATGTACAATGTTACGCAACAAAGCCGGGCGTGTTCCGTACCGATGACGATTTTATGGGTTACGTGCTCAAGGGGGTGGGGGAGGATTACGATCTCTCGTTCTACGAGCGTCATTTGAAGGAAGGGGAGATACCTCGTTTCTCATCAGATTCTGTATCTAATGGTATTGTGGTTTCTCGTGAAGTAGCCAATAAGTTGCAACTTTCTGTAGGCGATAAGGTTGACTCCTATTTCTTGCAAGGTGCCTTGCGTGCCCGTCGCTACACGGTGAAGGGTATCTATGAGACGGGTTTTGCAGAGTATGACCGTCTGTTTGTGATTACCGACCTCAAGGCCGTGCAGGCTCTCAATCGTTGGGAGCCCGATCAAGTGACGGGCGTGGAGGTCATGCTCACCGATTTCTCTAAGGTCGAGCCCATGAACTGGGAACTGGGCTCGCTGCTTGATCGAACCGAAGACCCTTATGGTGAGGAATATTTCGTGCAGTCTGTTGTTGATATCAATCCGGGGCTGTTTGCTTGGCTCGATGTGCTCGATATGAACGTATGGCTCATACTTTCCCTGATGCTTGGCGTGGCTGCCTTCACCATGGTCTCGGGGTTGCTCATCTTGATTCTCGAACGCACACAGTTTATCGGAGTGCTCAAGGCTTTGGGAGCATGCAATCGTTCTGTACGCAGTATCTTCCTTCGCTTTGCGTTGCTCATTGTTTGCAGGGGCATGTTATGGGGCAATGTCTTCGGTTTGGGATTATGTGCCCTACAGAAGAGTACAGCACTGATAAAGCTCGACCCTCAGAATTATTACCTCGATACCGTACCCATCGCTTTTGATTGGGGTTTCATCGTTGCGGTCAATATTGTCATGTTCATTCTCTCGGCTCTTGTCCTTATTGTTCCTTCGGGTCTTATATCACGCATCCATCCTACGAAGGCGATGCGTTTTGAGTGAGAAGATGGGCTACAGATGGATATGAAACTTGCTTTTTCGTTCGTTTAACACTGATTCCATAATTTAATAAATACCATACATGCCACTTACGTTACCTGATAGATTGCCTGCCATAGACCTGCTGAAACAGGAAAATATCTTCGTGATGGATACCACGCGCGCTGCGTCACAAGACATTCGCCCACTGCGTATTGCGGTGCTCAACCTCATGCCGCTCAAGATTACCACGGAGACCGACCTCGTGCGTCTGCTCTCCAACTCGCCGTTGCAGATCGAACTGAGCTTCATGAAGGTGAAGAGCCATACATCAAAGAACACGCCAGTGGAGCACATGAAGGCCTTCTACACTGACTTTGAGGAGATGCGCCACCAGAAGTACGACGGATTCATCATCACCGGTGCTCCCGTGGAGCATCTCGACTTCGAGGAGGTGGGCTACTGGGAAGAGATGACCGAGATATTCGAATGGGCACGCCACAACGTGACTTCCACACTCTATATCTGCTGGGCAGCACAGGCGGGACTCTACCATTACTACGGAGTGCCCAAATATCCGCTGGACAAGAAGATGTTCGGCATCTTCAAGCACCGTGTGAGCAAGCCCGAGCTCCCCATCTTCCGCGGATTCGACGACGAGTTCTACATCCCTCACAGCCGCCATACCGAGGTGCGACGTGAGGACATAGAACGTAATCCCGAACTCGACATACTGGCCGAGAGCGACGAGAGTGGCGTATATATGGTAATGGCACGTGGCGGACGGGAGATATTCCTCACAGGGCACTCGGAGTACTCGCCCCTGACCCTCGACACCGAGTACAAGCGCGACCTTGCCAAGGGCCTCCCCATAGAGATGCCCCGTCACTACTACCGTAATGACGACCCCTCACTGCCCCCTGTGGTGACCTGGCGCGGCCATGCCAACCTGCTCTTCAACAACTGGCTCAACTATTACGTATATCAGGCTACGCCGTATCGGTTGGAAGACATCAAATAATTCTGAATTTTGAATTATGAAGATTGAGTTGCTTGCTCCGGCCAAGAACCTCGAATGTGGTATCGAAGCCATACGCCACGGTGCCGATGCCGTGTATATCGGTGCGCCCAAGTATGGAGCACGTGCCGCAGCAGGCAACTCCATAGACGACCTGCGCCAACTGGCCGAGTATGCCCATCGCTTTGGTGCTAAGGTATATGTGACGCTCAATACGATCATCTACGATGACGAGCTGGCCGAGGTGGAAAGTCTCGTGTGGCAGCTCTACCGTATCGGTATTGATGCGCTCATCGTGCAGGACATGGCGCTGCTCACCATGAACCTCCCGCCTATAGCACTACATGCCAGTACGCAGACCGACAACCGCACTCCCGAGAAGGTGCAGTTTCTCTACGAGAACGGTTTCTCGCAGGTAGTGCTTGCCCGTGAGCTCTCGCTCGACGGCATTGCCGCCATACACCGAGCCTGCCCTGTGCCCCTCGAGGCCTTCGTGCATGGCGCCCTCTGCGTGAGCTATAGTGGACAGTGCTATGCTTCGCAGGCCTGCTTCGGACGCAGTGCCAATCGTGGCGAATGTGCACAGTTCTGCCGTCTGCCCTTCGACCTTGTCGATGCCGACGGGCGCGTCATCGAGAGGAACCGTCACCTGCTCTCACTGAAAGATATGAACCGCAGCGCCCACCTCGAAGCGATGATGGATGCCGGGGTGTGCTCGTTCAAGATTGAGGGCCGACTGAAGGATGTCTCGTATGTGAAGAACGTCACCGCTTACTACCGTCAGGCCATCGATGCCATCCTTGCCCGCCGCCCCGAGTACACGCGTGCTTCGTTGGGTGTGAGCACCTATACTTTCACACCGCAGCTCGACAAGAGCTTCAACCGTGGCTTCACCGACTATTTCCTCACGGGACGTTCCGAGGTGTACTCCTTTGCCACTCCCAAGTCGGTGGGTGAGCCTGTAGGCCATGTCAAGGAGGTGGGGCGTGGCTATCTTACCGTATCTTCTACAAAACCTTTCCACAATGGCGACGGCTTCTGCTTCATCGATGCGCAAGGACAGCTGCAGGGATTCCGTGTGAATAGGGTAGAGGGCATGCGCCTCTATCCCAAGGAGATGCCGCGCGGACTCAGTGCCCGCACACCGCTCTTCCGCAACTACGACCAGGACTTTGAGCGCCTGCTTGCCCGTCCCTCGGCCGAGCGGCGCATACCTATATATATAGCGATGCGCGATCTCCCCTTCGGCTTCTCGCTCACTCTGACCGATGAGGAGGGGCATGGCGCTACGGTAAACTTCGCTCGTGACAAGGAGCTGGCACGCACCGAGCAGCGTGCCGGTATAGAAGCGCAGCTCACCAAACTGGGTGGCACCATCCTCGTAGCCAAGAGTGTGGAAATAGACTTCACGGACAATTGGTTTATCCCCTCTTCTGCCGTGGCTGATATGCGCCGTGCAGCCGTGGAGGCGTATGAGAGGTCGAGGAAAATAGAGAGGCCCCTCCCATCCTCCCCCAGAGGGGAGGTGTCGCGCCTTGCCTCGTGCTTGTCATCCCCCTTAGGGGGGAATGAGGGGGGCTTGTCATACCTTGCCAACATCGCCAATCACCGTGCTGCCGACTTCTACCGTGCCCGTGGTGCCGAGAAGGTGGCTCCCGCCTATGAGCTGAACGCTCTGCGCGGTGCTACCCTGATGTTTTGCCGTCACTGCCTGCGCTATGCCATGGGCTGGTGTCCTCACCGTGGAGGCAAGCCCTCGCCCTACCGCGAACCCTACACCTTGGTCTCGGCCGACGGCAAGCGCTTTGCCCTCACCTTCGATTGCAAACAGTGTGTGATGATGGTGAAGGAGAAATAAAAAATGTGGTAGCATACAAGTAGGGGTGCCTCGTGAGGTGCCCCTACTTGTATGCAGCTACCAATCGTGGATGGTTCTGGCAGGGCGCACTGCTTTTTAATTACTCTTTTTGTCTGTATTATAAAAAAACTTCAAAATTCTATTGCATATTTAATAAAAAGCCATACCTTTGCAGTGTACTATTGTGGTAGTACACGTAAGATTAACTAATAAATAGATGTGAGTATGTTAAAGATTAGCGAGTTAGCGTTTTCTTACAGCGGTAACGGCTGTAAGGTTTTCAACGATTTTTCGTTGAGTATTGAGAAGGGTGCAGTGTACGGATTGCTCGGACTGAACGGTACGGGCAAGAGTACACTGCTCTATCTCTTGACAGGTCTGCTGCGTCCGCAGCAGGGTAGTGTGCTCTACAAGGGCGAGGATGTGCAGAAGCGCCTCCCCTCCACACTGAGCGATATGTTTATCGTACCCGAGGAGTTTGAGTTGCCCAAGATGAGTATCAAGCGGTATGCCGCGCTGCACAGCGGTTTCTATCCGCGTTTCAGCTATGAGCAGTTGCAGAAGAATCTCGCGATGTTCGGGCTCGACGATACCGTGGTGTTCAACAATCTCTCCATGGGTCAGCAGAAGAAGGCCTACATGTGCTTTGCCCTCGCCACTAATACCTCGCTCCTCGTGATGGACGAGCCTACGAACGGGCTGGACATCCCCTCGAAGAGTGAGTTTCGCCGCTTGATAGCAAGTAATATGAGCGATGACAAGACCATCATCATCTCTACCCATCAGGTGCGCGATATCGATAGCTTGCTCGACCATATCGTCATCATCGATGGTTCTCAAGTGTTGCTCAATGCCTCGAGCGACGAGATCTGCCGTCGCCTGCTCTTCACCGAGCAACCCATCTCGGAACCTACCGACGGGGCACTCTTCGTGCAGCCTTCGGTAGCGGGCAACAGTGTCATCCTTCCTAATGAGTTCGATGAGGAGAGTCGCTTGAACCTCGAGTTACTGTTCAATGGCGTATTGGCTGAGCGTGACAAGTTCATTGCATTGTTTAATGCCTAAATGTGGCCGCTATGAATAATCGATTCGGTTTCTCACGCTTCGCCGCCGTGCTGAAGTGTGATTTGGTGGAGCACCGTTGGCGCTATATCTGTGTGTTCTTTATAATGTTTGTGGCTCTCTTGGGTTGTCAGTTGATGCACATAAATGAGATTATAGAATGGAGTAGTCTTCGCGGCACTGATTCCTCTCTGTTTATGCATCGACTGGCTGAAAACTGTACAGCTTTCTTTTATGTGGTATTGATGTTTGCCCTGATTTGTGCTGCGGCAGATATGAGCAGTGTGTCCTTCAAAACAAAGGGTCGTGCATTGAACTATTTGGTGATGCCGGCATCTAAATTGGAGAAGTTCCTCTCGCGCGCGTTCATCAATATAGTGTTGGTTATCGTTATGGCTTATGTAGCACTCTTCCTTGCCGACCTCGTGCGTATGCTTTGCGTACCTTTCTTTGAGGCAGATGGCTTTTACGGATTCACGGTACATCAGATATTTGTAAATTTGTTTGACCCTTTCAAAGCGGTGTTTGAGAATGGAAGTACTACCAATGCTGTGATTGTCAATGACGAAGTTCTTACCCCCGTATGGAGCTTTGGTATGTGCTTTATGGCTGTTGTGTGCATTGTTCTCTCGGGTCTTTGGAGTCATTCTGTATTCCTATTGGGTGGATGTATTTGGCGCAAGGGAGCACTCTTGAAGACTATAGCATCTGCAATGATTATAAGCCTTTTGGTTCTTTGGTTGCTTGTCAATATCGCTCCCAGCATTGATGTTTGGGCAGAAAACAGACTGGCTCCTTGGCTCGAACAAAGATTTGAGACGGAAGAAGATTTGCTACGAGTGGGATTCCCTATTGTCGCTTTCTTGAATCTTGCTTTTGTCGTCTTCAACTGGTGGCTTGCCTACCGCCTCTTCTCACGTAAGCAGATGATTCCTCGCACACATCTCTTTGGGAGCAAGCACCCTCATCATCTCTTTAATAAAGCACACTCATGAAACAGGTAAATAACACATTCAGCCCCCGTCGCTTGTGGATGGTGATGAAACGCGATATAACTGCTGATGGAATGCTCTATTTGGGGATATTCCTCGGCATGGTGGTGTTGCTGACTTTTCTTCAATTAGAATTTTTTAAGATTGATTTAACTAACCAAAATGTTTCGACTTTTGAGTATTACATTGTCAATGGATATATTGACAAGGCAATCTCTCAAGTGTCATTCGGAATATGGCAAATCTCGTTCCCGGTGCTGGTGCTCTATCTCTTTATTATGACGGCGACTTTGTGTAACCCGATGACAAAGAAAAAGAGGTCCATCAACTACTTGATGCTACCCGCTTCGTGTGCCGAAAAGTACGTGTCGCGCATACTCATCACGATTGTTGCTACACTCTGTATGGCGGTTCTTGTGGCGTTCCTGGCAGACTTGGCGCGCATGGCTATTGTGGCTACATTGCCTCGTTTTGCCAATATACCGGCCGAGTGCAATACGTTTGTTGTGGATGACACATTGGCTACTTTGGGACTCGTGTTTTCAAAAAGTTACTCTGCTTATGAAGGTGTCCCTCACCCTTTGGCTGTTAATTATGCCTTGGTGCTATTCTATGTATACTGCCACTCGCTTATACTGCTCGGTGCATCTATCTTCCGTTTTTACCTTGCCCGCTTTGCTCCACTCTCAGTATTTATATATTTAGTAATCCTGATGGACGACATGGCAATCTTGGAGAATCTGATGTTACAACATCCCGTACCTACGCTTGTCGTGTTTGCCATTCTCACCCTTTTCAACTGGTGGCTTGCCTACTATTATTTCTCTCACAAAATGATTGTGCGCCGTACAGGTTATATCATCAAGAGAAAGGAGGTCGTATGAACTTCAAGGACAACAATCCCATCTACCTGCAGATAGCCGAGCGCATCTGCGACGAGATACTGCAGGGCACCTACCGTGAGGACGACCGCATCCCCTCGGTGCGCGAATATGCTGCCATCGTGGAGGTCAACGCCAACACCGTGGTGCGCACCTTCGACCACCTGCAGTCACTCGAGGTCATCTACAACAAGCGTGGCCTCGGCTACTTCGTGGCCAAGGGTGCCGTGCGCCGCATCACCAAGGAGCGCAAGCGCACCTTCCTCACCGAGGAGCTGCCCGAACTGTTCCGCAAGATGGACGTGCTTAAAATCTCTATCGACGAGCTGCGCGAGATGTATGAGGCGAGAAGAAAGCATTGAAATTGTGTGGATAAAAAAGAGTGATAACCGAAATTATCACTCTTTTTTGTCGGGACGACACGACTCGAACGTGCGACCCCTTGGTCCCAAACCAAGTATACTACCAACTGTACTACGTCCCGAATGCTTTCGTAAAAGCGTTTGCAAAATTAGTGCAAGGCGAGTGAAAAAACAAATTTTATTTGATTTTTTCCGAGCCGCAGCCTAATTTCTGCTTGTGAAACAGGATAAAGATAGTGTAAGCCGAATGAAAATGCAAATTTCAACGAGCGAAAATAAAGAAATTCTTTGCTTTTTCTCTCGGTTTGCAATATCTTTAGTTCTTGCTTGCAAGCTCAGAAATTAGGCTACGCCTCAGAAAAACTCAAAACAAGTTTGTTTTTTCGTTCGGCTTGCACTAATTTTGCACGATATTTCGTTTTGGAAGGAAAAATAATAAAAATATAGCAATATGAACATTTCGTATAACTGGCTGAAAGAATACGTTGATTGTAATCTTACTCCCGATGAGGTGGCCGCTGCGCTTACCTCGATTGGCCTCGAGACAGGCAGCGTGGAGGAGGTGCAGACCATCAAGGGCGGCCTTGAGGGTATCGTTATCGGTGAGGTGCTCACTTGTGAGGCTCACCCCAACTCGGACCATATGCACGTGACTACCGTGAACCTCGGTGAGGGCGACCCTGTACAGATCGTATGCGGCGCTCCCAACGTGGCTGCCGGACAGAAGGTGGTGGTGGCTACCCTTGGCACCAAGCTCTACGACGGCGATGAGTGTTTCACCATCAAGAAGTCGAAACTCCGTGGCGTAGAGTCGAACGGTATGATATGTGCCGAGGACGAGATAGGTATCGGCACCTCTCACGACGGCATCATCGTGCTCCCTGCCGATGCTGTGCCCGGCACACTGGCTAAGGACTATTATAATATAAAGAGTGACTATGTGCTTGAGGTGGACATCACCCCCAACCGTGCCGATGCCTGCTCACACTATGGCGTGGCCCGCGACCTGTATGCTTACCTTAAGCAGAATGGTTATGAGACCGCACTGCACCGTCCCTCTGATGAGGCCTTTGCGGTAGAGAACAACGAACTCCCCATCTCCATCGAGGTGAAGGATGCCGAGCTCTGCCCCCGCTATGCCGGCGTGAGCATCAAGGGCGTCACCGTGAAGGAGAGCCCCGAGTGGTTGAAGGACAAGCTCACGACCATCGGCATGCGTCCCATCAACAACATCGTGGACATCACCAACTACATACTCCATGCCTACGGGCAGCCCCTCCACTGCTTCGATGCCGACAAAATCAAGGGCGGCAGGGTAGTGGTGCAGACCTTGGCCGAGGGTACACCGTTCGTCACTCTCGACGGCGTGGAGCGCAAGCTCTCTGAGCGCGACCTCATGATATGCAACGCCGAGGAACCCATGTGTATGGCCGGTGTGTTCGGTGGCTTGGATTCGGGTACTACCGAGGAGACGAAGAACATCTTCATCGAGAGCGCCTACTTCAACCCCACTACCGTGCGCAAGACCGCACGTCGCCACGGACTGAGCACCGACTCGTCGTTCCGTTTCGAGCGTGGCATCGACCCCAATGGCACCATCTATGCCCTGAAGCAGGCGGCCATCCTCGTGAAGGAGCTCGCTGGCGGCACCGTATCAATGGAAGTAAGCGACAACTATCCTGCACCTATCGAAGATTTCAAGGTAGACCTTAAGTATGACTTCGTCAACTCACTCATCGGTAAGGAAATCCCTGCCGAGACCGTGAAGAGCATTGTCACCAGTCTGGAGATGAAGATTGAGGAAGAGACTGCCGAGGACATCATGCTGAGCATCCCTCCCTACCGTGTCGATGTGCAGCGCCCCTGCGACGTGGTGGAGGATATCCTCCGTATCTACGGCTACAATAATGTGGAGATTCCCTCGGCCTTGAAGTCGAGCCTCACCACCAAGGGTAAGGAGGACCGCTCACACCGTCTGCAGCAGCTCGTGGCCGAGCAGCTCGTGGGTTGCGGCTTCAATGAGATACTCAACAACTCGCTCACCAAGGCTGCCTACTACGATGGCAACGAGACTTTCCGTCCCGAGCACTTGGTGAATCTCATGAACCCCCTGAGCAACGACCTCAACGTGATGCGCCAGACACTCCTCTTCGGTGGTCTCGAGAGCATTGCCCACAACGCCAATCGCAAGAGTGCCGACCTCCGCTTCTTCGAGTACGGCAACTGCTACTATTATAATAAGGAGAGAAAAGATGCTGAGAAGGTGCTCGCCTGCTATAGCGAGGATTACCACCTCGGCCTCTGGCTCACAGGTAAGCGCGTGAGCGGTTCATGGGCACATGCCGATGAAGACTCTACGGTATACGAACTTAAAGCGTATGTAGAGAACATCTTCGCCCGCCTCGGCCTTAACCTCCGCAGTGTAGTGGTAGGTAACTTTACCGACGGAATCTACTCGGCAGCACTCAGCTACCACACTCGTGGCGGAAAGCTCCTGGCTACCGTGGGTATCGTGAGCAAGAAGATTACCAAGGCATTCGACATCGAAGGCGAGGTATACTATGCCGACATCAACTGGAAGCACCTCTTGCAGGCCATCAAGTCGGTGAAGGTGAGCTACACCGAGCTCTCCAAGTACCCCGCGGTGAAGCGCGACCTTGCCTTGCTGCTCGACAAGAACGTGCAATTTGCCGATATCGAGCGCATCGCCTACGAGAGCGAACGCAAGCTGCTCAAGGCCGTGGAGCTCTTCGACGTCTACGAAGGCAAGAACCTCGAGCCCGGCAAGAAGAGCTATGCCGTCAGCTTCATCCTGCAGGATGAGGAGAAGACCCTCAACGACAAGCAGATCGATAAGATCATGAGCAAGCTCATTGCCTCGTATGAGAAGCAGTTGGGGGCGAAGTTGAGATAAAAGACCCACCCAACCCCTCCCTCTATGGAGGGGCTTCCGAGCATCACGGCATAGCTAATTGAAAAGAACTGTCCCTCTTTAAGGGGGACGAGCGAAAAGGAGCGAAGCGGATTGTAGCGGAGGGGGGCTCTAAATAAGAAATAACAATAATTAAAATATATAGAATTATGGGAAGAGCGTTTGAATTTCGCAAAGCAAGAAAACTGAAAAGATGGGGCAACATGGCCCGCACGTTTACACGTATCGGCAAGCAGATTGCCATTGCCGTGAAGGCTGGCGGTCCCGACCCCGACAACAATGCAGCACTGCGTGCTATCATCGCCACAGCGCGCCACGAGAACATGCCCAAGGACAACATCGAGCGTGCCATCAAGAACGCCTGCGGCAAGGACCAGAAGGACTACAAGGAGATGAACTACGAAGGCTACGGCCCTCACGGCGTTGCCATCTACGTGGAGACTCTCACCGACAACACCACACGTACTGTGGCTAACGTGCGCAGCGTGTTCACCAAGTTTGGCGGTACCCTCGGCACCTCAGGCTCGCTCGACTTCATCTTCACCCACAAGTCAATGTTCACTTTCGCCAAGAAGGACGATGTGGATATGGACGAACTGATCCTCGACCTCATCGATTTCGGCGTAGAGGACGAGTACGACGAGGAGGTGAAGGAAGAGGGTGGCACCGAAATCACCATCTATGGCGACCCCAAGTCGTTCTCACAAATCCAGAAGCACCTTGAGGAGTGCGGTTTCGAAGTACGCAGTGCCGAGTTCACCCGTATCCCCAACGACCTGAAGGACGTTACCGAGGAGCAGCGCGCTACCATTGACAAGATTGTAGAGCGTCTCGAGGAGGATGAGGACGTGCAGAACGTCTACACCAACATGAAGCCCGAGGAGTAAACCTCTGCTTGCTACGAGTTAAAGAAATTGGACAAAGAGATTTGTCCAATTGCTTTTTATGCTTGTCATGGTTTAATCTCTGTCTCTACCCCTAAAAGTGTTTTAGAAATTGGTGATTATGCTTTTTCAAATTGTGTTAGTCTCACTGCTATTACTATCCCCAAAAAAGTAACAAAAATTGGACGTAATGCATTCTGGTGGTGCAGAAGTCTTACTTCAATTGTTGTTCCAAAGAGTGTCACTGAAATTGATGTCGATGCTTTGGGTAATTGCCGAGAACTGACAACTGTCACTCTGCCCAAGCGTTTCAAGGGGAAAGAGAAAGAGATCTTCGGGAATTGTGAAAATTTACCGAAGATACGTTTCAAGAATAAATAGAATAACCGGTAGAAACGTAACAGTAATGGACTATGTATCACGTGTTCACCGATATTGGGGCTGAAATGGTACCCCATTAGGGAGTGAATACTGGTGTCTGTACAAAGAGAGCGGGACTTGCCTAAGGCGAGCCCGCTTTTGCTTTATTTTCTTCGAAGCATAGTTGCAATCCCAAATATTTCCCTTAAATTTGCATGAACTATTGTCAATTAGCAGCGTATGTACAGTGTTATCATAGTTGAAGACGTCAAGCTGGAACTTAAAGGTACGGAGGAGATATTCCGCAACGAGATACCCGAGGCCGAAATCATAGGTACAGCCATGACTGAGGAGGAGTTTTGGCCGCTCATAGAGCAGCGGCAGCCCGATATGGTGTTGCTCGACCTTGGCCTTGGTGGCTCCACCACGATAGGCGTGTCCATCTGCCGTACCATCAAGCAGCGTTACCCTGAGGTGAAGGTGCTCATCTTTACCGGTGAGATAATGAACGAGAAACTCTGGGTCGATGTGCTTGATGCCGGGGCTTGCGGTATTGTACTCAAGACGGGTGAACTGCTCACACGTACCGAGATACAGGGTGTGATGGAGGGTAAGCGCTTTGTTTTCAATCAGCCCATACTCGAAAAGATAGTGGCGCGTTTCCGACATGCTGTCAATGCCGAGGTGATGCGCCAGCGTGCCATCATCGCTTACGATATTGATGAGTATGACGAGCGCTTCTTGCGTCACCTCGCGCTCGGCTATACCAAGGATATGATAGCCTCGTTGCGTACCATGCCTTTCAGCCCCAAGTCGCTCGAGAAGCGTCAGGCCGATCTTGTATGTCGCCTCTTTCCTGAAGGTGAGCAGCGCGGTATCAATGTGACACGTCTTGTGGTGCGTTCCATAGAATTGCATATCATCGATCCCGAAAAGCTTGTGGCAGATGAATAGCATCTACTTTCTGCTCATCGTAGCCCTCGTGCTTTTCTCTTGGGTGGGGAGTGTCTATGGACTGATGCTTCCTGATGGCACTTTGCTTCCCAATCTGTTGAGTGGGGAGGGGGTACGATGGTTTGTACGTCACAGTATGGATAATGTGTCGGCTGCTCCGTTTGCCGAGGTGTTGCTCGTGCTACTGGCGGTAGGCTCGCTCCGCAGTTCCGGATTGTGGCATGCCCTATGGCATCGTGCAAGCCTTGTGCAGCGTCAACGTCATGCCTTGCTGGTGGCATTGGTGGTGTTGGCCGTGTGTGCTTGCATCGTGTTGGTGGGTATTGTTCCCGGAGGTAATTTGTTGAGTGTGACGGGACATATTGCGGGAGGCCCTTTTGCTTCGGGATGGCCTTTTCTGCTGACATTGATGGTCGTGTTCCCATGTGTTGTATATGGCAAGATGTGCGGACAGTGGCATACATCGAAGGAACTCTATGCAGGGCTTGCCTCCTCTGTCGTTTCCCATGCCGGTTGCTTTATCACACTTGTCGTGGCTTCACAGCTCGTGGCGGCTATACAGTATGTACGGCTGTTTCAACTGTTGGGACTTTCGGCTGCGATGCAGGCATTCTGCTTCGGCTTGATATATACCATACCTTTAATCATTCTATTTGTAACCAATACGACTCCACATGACACATCTTCAACTGAATGAATACCAACGCCAAGCCTTGGATAAACTGGCGATAGCATCGCTCACTCCCATGCAGGAGGCTGCCTTGCACACTGCTCGTAAGGGTAACGACCTGATACTCCTTTCACCTACGGGTACCGGCAAGACCTTGGCCTATCTGTTGCCACTCATCGAGCGGTTGAAGAAAGATGTCGGGAGCGTGCAGGCCATGGTGATAGTACCTTCACGAGAACTGGCTTTGCAGATAGAGACGGTGCTTAAAGCGATGAGTCTGTCATGGAAAGCGATGAGCGTGTATGGCGGGCGTGCAGCGATGGATGAGCATCGTACCATGAAGGGGGTGCAACCTGCGATTGTTATCGGTACTCCCGGTCGCCTGAACGACCATTTGGAGAAGGGCAATATTGATGCTTCTACCATTGCAACGCTGGTTATCGATGAGTTTGACAAATGCTTGGAGTTAGGTTTCCAAGGAGAGATGCAGCAGGTAATCGATAAATTGCCTTCAGTGCGTAGCCGTTATCTCACCTCTGCCACGGACATGGAAGAATTACCTGCTTTCACCGGTATGCGTCGTGCAGAGAAGCTCGACTATCTCTCTGCTGGAGGCGGTGAAGATAAGGTGCACACCTATATCGTGCATTCAGAGAGTAAGGACAAACTGCACACCCTATACAAACTGCTGTGTACCCTTGATGGTGGGCAAGCCATTGTTTTCTGCAATCATCGTGAGTCTGTAGATAGAGTAGGGGGGTATCTTCGTGAACAGAAACTTTGTTTTGAAGCCTATCATGGTGGTATGGAACAGGAGGTGCGCGAGCGCGCTCTCTACAAATTCCGTTGTGGCAGCAGCAATGTGCTCATCAGCACCGACCTTGCGGCTCGTGGACTCGACATCCCTGAAGTGCGTCATATCATACACTACCATCTGCCTGGCAATGAGGAGAGCTATATCCATCGTACCGGGCGTACAGCCCGCTGGAATGCTGAAGGAAGTTCGTACCTCATCCTGCACAACGAGGAACGTGTACCTGAATATCTACCAGAATCTGTGACCGATTATCCCTTACCCGAACGTGTAGGACGCCCTGCACCTCCTGTATGGACTACACTATATATAGGAAAAGGCAAGAAGGATAAAATCAACAAGATAGATGTTGCTGGTTTTCTTTACAAGAAGGGAAGGCTGATGCGTGAGGACGTAGGGCCTATTGATGTGCACGACTACTATGCCTACGTGTCGGTGTCGCGCAGTAAGGTGCGACAGCTCCTCACCCTCATCTCTGAGGAGAAAATCAAGGGTATGAAAACTCGTATTGAGGTGGCCAAGTAAACATTGGGAATAAAAAAATCATCTGTATCAACAAAAACAGATGATTTTTTATTCCCAATGAACCTTTTGTGTATGTCGCATGTTGTATCTATGCAATTCGCCCGATAGGAAGTGGTGCCGAAGCAGCAAAGCCGACTCGAGTGGGTTGCACATTACAACGCAATAGCCAATAATGATTGCATAGTAGTTTTGTCGTGTTTTATTTTGTGTTTGTGTTATTTGGATACTCCTCGATGTGAATCGGGGAGTATTTGTATTGTTGAGGGCTTGTTTATGTCGGCGTCAGATTGTGTTATTCATACAATCTTCTTCACCAGTCCGAACATCTTGTAGGGCATGTAGCGGAAGGGGAGGTCAATCCATGTGCCTGTAGCTACTACCGAGCGGCGGTGGGAGAAAACGCGGAAGCTCTCTTCTCTGTGGTAGCCGCCCATGCCCGAGTTGCCCACACCACCGAAGGGGATGTGCTCGTTGGCGATGTGCATGATGGTATCGTTGATGCAGGCTCCGCCCGAGGAGGTGTGGCGGACGATGTCCCACCCATTGGCTTCGTTGCCGAAGTAGTAGAAGGCCAGCGGCTTCTCGCGGCGGGTGATGTAGGCGGTCACCTCACTGATATTGTTAAAGGTAAGTATCGGGAATATGGGGCCGAAGATTTCTTCGGTGAGCACAGCCTTCGTGTTAGCTTTTGCATCGGCATCGTTATCGTTGAGGCTGATGTGCATGTCGAGCAGCGTGGGCTCGATGAAGCGTTCGGTGGCATCGGTGCGCCCACCGTAAAGGATGTCGCCCTCGGCGAGGTAGCCCTTCACGCGCTCGAAGGCGCGGTCGCTGACGATGCGCACGTAGTGCTTGTGCTCCTTGATGTCGCTGCCGTGGAGGGCTTTCACCGCTTTGCCGAATTCCTTGACAAACTCATCCTTGACAGATTCGTGGATGAGCAGGTAGTCGGGGGCGATGCAGGTCTGTCCCGAGTTGAGCGTCTTGCCCCAGGCGATGCGCTTGGCGGCGGTGCGGATGTCGGCCTCGCGGTCTACGATGCAGGGACTCTTGCCGCCCAGCTCCAGTACTACGGGGGTGAGGTGCTTGGACGCTGCCTCCATCACCTGCTTGCCGAGCGAGGGGCTGCCGGTGAAGAATATGAGGTCGAATCGCTCGGCAAACAGTGCCTGGTTGACGTCGCGGTGGCCTTGCACGAGGGCGATGTAGTGGGGTTCAAAGGTCTCGGCAATCATCTCGGCCAGCACGTTGGAAACGGCGGGTACGTAGGGCGAGGGTTTCAGCACAGCGGTGCAGCCGGCCGAGATGGCACCTACGAGCGGATTCAAGAGCAGCTGCACGGGATAGTTCCACGGTGCTATGATGAGTGTGTTGCCCAGGGGCTCGCTCACGATGTAGCTCCTTGAGGGGAACATCTTGATGGGGGTGGGTTTGCGCTTGCGACGGCTCCACTTGCCTATGTGGCGGATGTGATTGGCTATCTCGCCCTTCACGATACTCAACTCAGTGAGGTAAGCCTCTTCGTACGACTTGTGCAGGTCGGTCCACAAAGCATCGGCCAAGGGCTTCTCCCACTTGGCTAAGGCGGTTTGCAACTTCTTCAGCATCTGACGGCGGAAGTTGATGTCGAGGGTGGCGCCGCTATGGAAGTAGGCGCGTTGGGTGGTAATAATCTGGTCAATCATAATAGGGGACCCACCTAAATCCTCCCTGTGAGGGAGGACTTGCGGACATCGCTGCGTGGTGGAATTTTGTTAAATATTAAACACTCTTTTTAGTGGTCTCTGTACCCCCCTCCCTCATAGGGAGGGCAGGGTTGGGTCTATTTTCTGCCCGTAAAGTTATCCATTGTATGGTAGATTCCAAAGACTTTTCCGAAGAAAAAATCAAAAACAGGTATCGGGAGGATAAATTGCCAGAAGCGGATGAAGTGGAGGCCGAAGGGAATGCCGCGGAAGATACGGTTCTTCTCTATGGCTCGGATGACTCTCTTGGCTACATACTCGGGCTTGAGGATGGGAATGATGGGCGATTTCACTCCGTCGAACATCCCCGTATTTATATAATAAGGAGTGACGGTGGTGACGCGCACGTGGCTCTTCTGCTCTTGTAACTCGATACGCACCGAGTCGGACCACCCGATGGCTGCCCACTTGCTGGCACCATATACGGCCATACGCGGATTGCCTAACATGCCGCCTGCCGAGGTGATATTGCAGATGTGGCCTACGCCACGGCGCAGCATGTCGGGAAGCATTACACGAGCTACATACATGGGTGCAAGGGCATTGATACGCATAGTGCGGTCTATCTCTTCGATGCCTACCTCATCGAAAGTGCGGTTGCTGGTGATGATGCCGGCATTGTTGATGAGCAGGTCGATATCGCCACATTCCTTTACGGTAGTAGCATAAGCCATGCGCACAGCTTCAATGTCGCCTACGTCCACACGATAGCCCTTTACCTTACCCTTTGCCGACAGTTCCTCTATGGTAGTGGCTATATTCCGCTCATTGATGTCCCAAATGATGAGGCATTTGGCTCCACGTTCCAACGCTATGCGTCCCATAATCTTGCCTATGCCCGAAGCTCCTCCGGTGATAAGCACATTTCGATTGTTGATTTTCATACTTTCTGTTCAGGTCTTTTTACCTTAAAAACTAATTACCGTGCAAAGGTATAACAAATCCGAATCCAAAGGTTTTATGTTAATCCCAAAGTCTGCTCTATTTGTCCCTATAATCCTTTGTTCGTCCCCAACGGCTCTGTCTGATAGCTTGCAGCAGTCTGTAATGGGAAATGAAGATGTTTACGACTGTTTTTTTGAATAAAATTAACTTTATTCACTCATTTTTTTTCGTACCTTTGTGCCTTAAAGATGAAAAAGATGACAAACAAGGTGTTTCTATATATCTTATTTCTTAGCGGTAGCTTGTCGCTGACAGCCCAGACGATGACTGAGAGCGATTATTTGCGCAAGGGAAACCGATTCTATGTGGACAGCCTTTACGAGAAGGCTGAGATAGAGTATCGTAAAGCATTGGAACTCAATCCTGAATCAGTCGATGCAATGTATAATCTTGGCAATGCTCTGTTCAATCAAATCCCTCAATCACAGGAAAAAGCACAAGAAAAGGGGCAAGAAGCTATGCAACAATATACCACAGCGGCTAAACTTGAGACTGACCAGAAGAAACTTGCACAGATAAATCATAACCTCGGGACATTGCTCTATATGGCACAGCAGTATCCTCAAAGTGTGGAAGCATACAAAGAATCACTACGTAACAACCCCTACGATAACGAGACTCGCTACAATCTGGCCAAGGCAATGCATATGCTCAAACAACAGGAACAACAACAAGAGCAGGAACAACAACAAGAGCAGAATCAGCAGCAAGAGCAGCAACAAGAGCAGCAACAAGAGCAGCA
>JAFWXS010000035.1 GCA_017517925.1 Bacteroidaceae bacterium
CGTGGGCAAGTCGGCCATCGTAGAGGGACTGGCCCTGCGCATCGTGCAGAAGAAGGTGTCGCGCATCCTCTTCGACAAGCGCGTGGTGATGCTCGACATGGCCTCCGTAGTGGCGGGCACGAAGTATCGCGGACAGTTCGAGGAGCGCATACGCTCTATCCTCAACGAACTACAGAAGCACCCCGAGATCATCCTCTTCATCGACGAGATACACACCATCGTGGGTGCCGGCTCGGCCGCAGGCTCCATGGATGCCGCCAACATGCTCAAGCCCGCCCTTGCACGCGGCGAGATACAGTGTATCGGTGCCACCACGCTCGACGAGTACCGCAAGACCATCGAGAAGGACGGTGCTCTGGAGCGCCGCTTCCAGAAGATTGTCGTAGAGGCACCCGATGCTGAGGAAACATTGCATATATTAAGGAATATCAAGGACCGCTACGAAGACCACCACAACGTGCGGTATACCGACGAGGCCATCGAGGCCTGCGTGAAGCTCTCGGGCCGCTACATCACCGACCGCTGCTTCCCCGACAAGGCCATCGACGTGCTCGACGAGGCCGGCTCGCGCGTACACCTTACCAATATACAGGTACCTGCCGAGATTGAGGAGCAGGAGGCACGCATCGCCGATGCCCAGGCACAGAAGACCCTCGCCGTGAAGAACCAGGACTATGAGCTCGCCGCCGAATACCGCGACCGGGAGCGCCGCCTCGAGCATGAGCTCACCGAGATGAAGCGCCACTGGGAGGCCAGCCTCAAGGACCATCGCCAGACTGTCGGCGAGGAGCAGATTGCCGAGACCGTGTCGATGATTACCGGCATCCCCGTGCAGCGCATGGCACAGAGCGAGGGCATACGCCTCAAGGGCATGCGCGAGGCACTCAACAGTTGCGTCATCGCCCAGGAGAAGGCCATAGGCAAGCTCGTCAAGGCCATCCAGCGCAACCGCCTCGGACTGAAAGACCCCAACCGCCCCATCGGCACCTTCATGTTCCTCGGCCCCACGGGTGTGGGCAAGACACTCCTCGCCAAGGAGCTCGCCCGCCACATGTTTGGCACCACCGACGCCCTCATCCGCGTCGACATGAGCGAGTTTATGGAGAAGCACACCGTGTCGCGCCTCGTGGGAGCGCCTCCGGGCTACGTGGGCTACGAGGAGGGCGGACAGCTCACCGAGCGTGTACGCCGCCGCCCCTACTCCATCATCCTGCTCGACGAGATTGAGAAGGCCCATGCCGACGTCTTCAACCTCCTGCTGCAGGTGACCGACGAAGGCCGCCTCACCGATGGCAACGGGCGTCTCATCGACTTCCGCAACACGGTCATCATCATGACCTCCAACGTGGGCTCGCGCCAGCTCAAGGACTTTGGCCGTGGCGTAGGCTTCTCCACCCGGATGGAGTTCGACGATAAGGAGCACTCGCGCAGCGTCATCCAGAAGGCCCTCAACAAGACCTTCTCGCCCGAGTTCCTCAACCGTATCGACGAGATTGTCACCTTCGACACCCTCGACACCACAGCCCTGCGCACCATCGCCGACCTCGAGGTGGACAAGCTCATCGCGCGACTCGGCGCACTGGGCATCCCCGTCACCGTCGACGAGCCCTCACGCGACTACATCGCCTGCAAGGGGTACGACCCGCAGTATGGTGCCCGCCCCCTGAAGCGCGCCGTGCAGACCTGCCTCGAAGACGAACTTTCCGAGATGCTCATCGAAGACACCGTAGAGGAGGGACAGACCATCCGTGTCACCCACGATGCCGAGAGCGACAAGTTGAAGTATGAGAAGGGGGTTGAGGGTTGAGTAATCAATAATGAAAAGAACAGCGATGGTGTCATCCTGAATGAATGAAGGATGACACGAACGAAGCTAACGACCAATAGCCAAAACCTCCTATGCACCTCCAAAAAATAACAAGTCAAGCGAGCCCCTATTGGGACTCACTTGTGTGTATCTACCTCCGGTCGTTCCCCATCGACGAGCAGCGCCCCGTCGCCGACATCGCGCGCCTCCTCACCGAGGAGCCGCGCTACACGATGTATGCGGTAATTGACGACACATCATCCCCCCTCGGCCTCCTCACCACCTGGACCTTCGACACGTTCACCTACATCGAGCACTTCGCCCTCTCCCCCGAGGTGCGTGGCCAAGGCTACGGCACCGAAGCCCTGCAGCAGCTCATCGCCCGAACGACGCAGCCCCTCATCCTCGAAGCCGAGCCCCCCACCGATGAGATTACCCATCGTCGCATACGCTTCTACGAGCGCCATGGGCTCACCCTCTACGACTACCCCTACCTGCAGCCCGCCTACACTGCGGACAGCCAGCCCGTCGCCCTCCGCCTCATGGGCTTGGGCTTCGCACCGTCATCGCCGCCGTTACCGGCTGTCGCCCACACCCTCCACCGCGAGGTATACGGCTGTAGGTAACATCTCCCCATCACCACACATCACAGAGGCAGGCCCATATTGCCTGCCTCTTGTCATATACAAGCACCTTCCGTACTCCCATTTTCGGTACGAAACGGTGCTTTTCTTTACAAAAATTAGCATATTCGGATAAAGAGATTTATATTTGCACACAGAGCATCTGAACCCACAGACTACAAACACAAGAAACGGTATCACCGAAAAAGAAAAGCACATTCCCCATGTTACGGAAAATCAGAATCACGCTTGCCTCCATCTTCTTTGTGGCCATCACGGCATTGTTCCTTGACTTCACCGGGACGCTGCACACATGGTTAGGATGGATGGCCCAGATCCAGTTCCTCCCCGCCCTACTCGCCCTGAACGTAGTGGTAGTGGCAGTGCTCATCCTCCTGACCCTCCTCCTCGGCAGGGTGTACTGCTCCATCATCTGCCCCTTGG
This sequence comes from Bacteroidaceae bacterium, assembly GCA_017517925.1. Lineage (GTDB taxonomy): Bacteria > Bacteroidota > Bacteroidia > Bacteroidales > Bacteroidaceae > UBA1189. The sequence continues at coordinate 2,875 of JAFWXS010000035.1, forward strand.
GTGTGATGCAGGACCTCTTCGCCTGGTTGGGCAAGAAAGCCAAGCGCAACCGCTACTCCTACTCTCCCGAGAAGCGCTGGCTGCGCGCAGGCATGCTGACACTGTTTGTCATCTCGCTATGCATAGGCAGTGGCGTCATAGCTCATCTGCTGGCTCCCTACAGCGCCTATGGCCGCATTGCGGGTAACCTGTTGGCTCCGCTCTACCGATGGGGCAACAACGGGCTGGCCTTCCTGGCCGAGAGGATGGGCAGCTATGCCTTCTATGAGACGGAGGTGTGGATGCGCAGTGGCGTGACCTTCGGTGTCGCACTGGCCACGCTCCTTGTGCTGGGCGTGCTGGCATGGCGAGGCGGACGCACCTACTGCAACACCATCTGTCCCGTGGGCACGGTGCTGGGATATATCGCCCGATACACGTGGCTGAAGCCGGTCATCGACACCACGAAGTGTAACAGCTGCGGACTCTGCGAGCGCAACTGTAAGGCGGCTTGCATCAACAGCAAGGAGAAGAAGATTGATTACACGCGCTGTGTGGCCTGCATGGACTGTATAGCTACCTGCAAGAAGCACGGCATCAAGTATATGCACCGCAAGGCGGAGAGCAAGGCTGCCGAGCCTGCACCTGTGGACACCTCGCGCCGCACCTTCCTCGCCACCACGGCCGCCGTGGCAGCCACGACAGCCATCAAGGCGCAGGAGATGAAGGTAGATGGCGGACTGGCGGCCATACAGGATAAGGTGGTGCCCGACAGACAAACCCACTTGGTACCGCCCGGAGCACTCAGCGCAAGGAACTTTGCCCGGCACTGCACAGCATGTCAGCTGTGCGTATCGGCATGTCCGAACGATGTGCTCAGACCCTCGACCGACCTGACCCGACTGATGCAGCCCGAGATGACCTATGAGCGGGGATACTGCCGCCCCGAGTGTACACGATGCTCGGAGGTGTGCCCCACAGGGGCGATACGTCCCATCACACGCGAAGACAAGTCGTCAACCCAGATTGGCCATGCCGTGTGGGTGAAGAAGAACTGCATCCCGCTGACCGACGGGGTGGCATGCGGCAACTGTGCCCGCCACTGCCCCGTGGGAGCCATACAGATGGTGCACTCCGATGCCGAGGACAAGCGCTCGCCCAAGATACCGGTCATCGACATCGAGCGATGCATCGGCTGTGGTGCCTGCGAGCACCTGTGTCCGGCACGCCCCTTCAGCGCCATCTATGTGGAGGGTCACGAGAGACATAAAATCAATTGACAATTGATAATTGACAACGAAAACGATAACGATTAACGTTTAACGATTAACAAAAACGAAAGCTACCATCCGGAGGCAGGCTCACCGCTCAAAACTCATAGCTCATAGCTCAAAGCAAAAAAATATATACAAAACATGGATAGACGAGAATTCTTGAAGATCGTGGGTATCAGCACCGCAACGGGGACTGCCACGCTGTATGGCTGCAAGCCGAAACCGCAGGCGGGAGATGCCAGCGGTGAGCTGGGACCTGTGCCCACGGATAAGATGACCTACCGCAGCTTCCCCTCGCTGCATGGCGACAAGGTGTCGATATTGGGCTATGGCTGCATGCGTTGGCCTACCCTTGCCAACCCCGAGGGGGAGGGAAGCATCATCGACCAGGATGCGGTGAACGAGCTGGTCGACTATGCCATCGCTCATGGGGTGAACTACTTCGACACGGCTCCCGTGTATGTGCAGGGATGGTCGGAGAAGGCGACGGGCATCGCGCTGAAGCGACATCCGAGAGAGAAAATCTATATCGCCACCAAGCTGTCGAACTTCTCGAATCCCTCACGGGAGAACTCCATGGCGATGTATCACCGCTCGTTCAAGGAGCTGCAGGTGGACTATATCGACTACTACCTGCTGCACTCGCTGGGCGGAGGCGGCATGGATAACTTCCGCCGCCGCTACGTGGATAACGGCATGCTCGACTTCCTGCTCGAGGAGCGCAAGGCGGGACGCATACGCCATCTGGGATTCTCGTTCCACGGCTCGCAGGAGGTGTTTGACGAGCTGCTGGCACTGCACGACAAGTACCACTGGGACTTCGTACAGATACAGCTCAACTATGTCGACTGGGACGGCTCGAACGCCAAGGGACTCTATGAGTCGCTCGTCAAGGCGGGCATCCCCGGCATCATCATGGAACCGCTGCTCGGCGGACGCCTGTCGAAGGTGCCCGACCACATCGTGGGCCGACTCAAGCAACGCTCGCCCGAGAGCAGCGTTGCCTCGTGGGCCTTCCGCTTTGCGGGCACCCCGGAAATCATCCTCACCGTGCTCAGCGGCATGACCTACATGGAGCACCTGCAGGACAACCTGCGCACCTACTCGCCCCTGGTGCCGCTCAACGAGGAGGAGAAGGAGTTCCTCTACGAGACGGGCCGACTGCTCAAGCAGTACCCCACCATTCCGTGCAACGACTGCAAGTACTGCATGCCCTGCCCCTACGGCATCGACATACCGGCCATCCTGCTCCACTACAACAAGTGTGTCAACGAGGGTAACATCCCTGAGGACCAGCAGGACGCCAACTACCGCAAGGCACGCCGCGCCTTCCTCGTGGGCTACGACCGCAGCGTGCCCAAACTGCGTCAGGCCAACCACTGCATCGGCTGCAACCAGTGTAGCAAGCACTGCCCGCAACGTATCGACATACCGCGCCAGCTGCACCGCATCGACCGCTTCGTGGAGGAGCTGAAACGTAACACCTTGTAAACACACGCGGCAGGACATGAAGACACTGATAGACATCCTTCACCAGGGGGGCTACTCCTGCGTCATCCGTAAGGGAGACGACACGCGCACGTTTCACCAGCGTGGCGTGACCGACCTATGGCAGCTATGTCAGGACGACAAGCACTTCCTGCAGGGAGCACATATCGCTGACAAGGTCATCGGCAAGGGGGCTGCCGCACTGATAATCCATGGTGGAGCCCGCGAGGTGTATGCCGATGTCATCAGCCACCCCGCCCTCGCCCTGCTCCAAGGCTATGGCGTGGAGGTCAGCTACCGGGAGCTGACCGGCCGCATCGTCAACCGCCGCGGCGACGGACTATGTCCCGTGGAGACGCTCTGCGTGGACCTCGACACCATCAACGAGATGGTGGAAGCAATAAGTAACTTTATAAACCACATCAGATAATGGAAAAGACGATCAACCTCTACACACTCTCGTACCGCGAGGTGAAGACCTACTGGATGGCGTTCCTCTTCGTCGCCGGCAACATCATCTTGCCCCAGCTGTGTCACCTCATGACGATGGGAGGCCCCACATGGCTGCCCATCTACTTCTTCACCCTCGTGGGAGCCTACAAGTATGGCTGGAAGGTGGGACTGCTCACCGCACTGGCCTCGCCGCTCGCAAACCACCTGCTCTTCGGCATGCCCGCAGAGGCTATGCTGCCCATCATCCTCATCAAGTCGACCCTCTTGGCCCTTGCTGCCGGATGGATGGCACAGCGTACACAGAGAGTCACCCTACCCTCGCTCCTGGCTGTTGTCCTCGCCTACCAGGTGGTAGGCACCTTGGGCGAATGGGCCATCACGGGCAGTCTGCACATGGCATTGCAGGACTTCCGCATGGGCTATCCCGGCATGGCCCTGCAATGGATTGGCGGATATTTGCTGCTAAGGGTTAAGGGTTGAAGGTTAACGAGTAACGTTGAACGATTAAAGGTTATGGGCCATTCGGATGGGAGTTTTCGTAAAAAAAATAAACACTAAAAACTAAAATAATATGTTTGGAATCGGATTTCAAGAAATCATCATCATCGCCCTCATCGTACTGCTCCTCTTCGGAGGCAAGAAGATACCCGAACTGATGAAGGGCCTGGGCAAAGGGGTGCGCAGTTTCAAAGACGGCATGAACGGCACCGACCAGGACGAGAAGAAAGAGGAATAATCCCTGTATGACCTTCTGGGAACACCTCGACGAGTTGCGCGACAGCCTCATACGCATGGCCGTCGCCGTGATGGTGTGTGCCATCGCCGCCTTCTTCTTCAAGGAGGAGCTGTTTCACATCATCCTCGCCCCACAAGACGAGGGCTTCATCACCTACCGTCTGCTGGGACAGGCGAGCCATATCCTCACCCCGCAAGGCACCCTTGACGGGCTCCACGTGCAACTCATCAATACCGGCCTCGCCCACCAGTTCCTCCTCCACGTCAGAGCCTCGCTCTATGCCGGCGTACTCCTCACCTCCCCCTACCTCATCTACCAGCTCTTCCACTTCGTGTCGCCCGCCCTCTACGAGCACGAGCGTCGCCATGCCATCCGCCTCGTCGGCAGCGGCTACCTCCTCTTCCTCCTGGGCGTACTCGTCAGCTACTACCTCATCTTCCCCCTCGTGTTCCGCTTCCTCGGCAGCTACCAGGTGAGCGCTGCCGTGGCCAACACCATCACCATCGAGTCCTACATGAGCAGCCTCATGAGCATCACCCTCTCCATGGGCATCCTCTTCGAGATCCCCGCCATCTGCTGGATACTGGGGCGCATGGACATCATCAACGGAACGCTAATGAGCCGCTACCGCCGCCACGTCATCGTAGCCCTGCTCATCGTAGCCGCCATCATCACCCCCACCTCCGACGTCTTCACCCTCACCCTCGTCGCCCTCCCCATGTGGCTCCTCTACGAGGCAGGCATCCTCATCGTGAAGCATACAGGCAAGCGCCGCTGAATAAAAGCAGAGGCCAGCACCCCGCAGGGTACCGGCCTCATTCGTCCCTCGCTCAAACTCTGTCGCTTGTGATTTATCAATCTGCCGCAAGTGAGCGTGGGGATTTTGAAATTCCCGTATCAGCAACCTCAAGTCAGGGAATCCGAAGTGACGGAACAGCGCAAAGCCCTGACTTCATCCCGAATTGTGCACACCATTGTGCACGATTTTGTGCACGATTTTCGCAGTTACCGCAATGGTAATCAAGTCGATAGGCAAAATTTGCGCACGATGCACGGCGTGCACAAATTTTTTATATTCATGAGGGCCACGGCAGAGCCTATCGCCGACTGTCACAGAGTCAGTCACCAGTTCTCAGAAGCAAGAATATCCCCAGCCGACAGCTCTTGACACCCTCTCCCGATTTGGACAAGGAGAAAAACTTTTCTACCTGCAGGCAGAATCATTTCTACTTGCAGGCAGAAAGTATTCTACTTGCAGGTAGAAAACATTCTATTCGCAGGTAGAATAATCTTTGACTATAGAGTTCAGGGAAAACACATTATAAAATAGTATAAAGAAGTCCCCTCACAAACTACAGATCAATCACTCTTTATGACATATAAACATTTGAATCCCCCACAGAAGTACTGGCAGAAACACAAAAAACTTGCGCACGCTATGCACCGTGCACAAGTTTCCCATATCATACTGATAATAGGGTTATTAGATACATATATCGTGCACAAATTCGTGCGCAACTGCGTGCACAAATCCACCATTATGACACGAAAAAGCAACCCATGCAATCTTTACCGAGTATTTTGCCGAGATGAATAGGACATCTCGGAGATAATTGTTAAATTTGCAAATGAATACTGTTTACAGTGAATAAGGCATGGCTAAGAAGACGATAATACAAGTAAAGGATGTGGAGATTAAAACCATCCATCAAAATGGGATGGACTACATCTGTATTACAGACATTGCGCGACAGAAGAATCCCGTAGAGCCCAAGGATGTGGTGAAGAATTGGATGAGAGTGAAAAACACGCTCGAATATCTTGGCCTTTGGGAGAAACTGAACAATCCATGTTTCAAAGGGGTCGAATTCGACCCCCTTTTGTCGGAAGCCGGCAGCAATGCCTTTACAATGAGTCCATCACGATGGGTTGAGACCACTGGTGCTATTGGCATTATTACAAAGAATGGAGCAGGAGGCGGTACCTATGCACAACGCGATATCGCCTTCAAGTTTGCCAGTTGGGTATCTGTTGAGTTTGAATTGTATCTCGTCAAAGAGTTTCAGCGTCTCAAGGAAGAGGAGCAGAAGATGCTCGGATGGTCGGCCAAGCGTGAATTATCGAAAATAAACTATCGCATCCATACCGATGCCATCAAGAGCAACTTGATTCCTCAAGAGGTTACTCCACTGCAAGCAAGCATCATCTATGCCGAGGAGGCCGATGTGTTGAATGTTGCCATGTTTGGAATGACGGCCAAGCAATGGCGCGATGCCAATCCCGAGTTGAAGGGAAACATCCGCGACTATGCCACAATCAACGAACTCATCTGCTTGTCGAATATGGAGAATATCAATGCCGTACTCATCAACGAAGGCATTGCACAGGCCGACCGCCTCGTGAAACTCAACCAAATAGCCATTCAACAAATGCAAGTGTTGGAGGAGAATGGAAATCGGAATTTATTGAAATAAATAGCTAGTATCGGGAATAAGCATTAAAAGCAAATCCCCTCGTCATCCGAGCAGTAGGATGGTGAGGGGCGATTGTTTATGCTATCGGTAACAGTGCATGGGAATCCTCATCGTAGGCCACGCAGACGTAGCGTATAGTCTGCTGTCCCGTGTCATTGTTCATGATGGCCGTGAGGCCGATGTCGCGCCGCTGCATCTCACGAGTGAGAGCGGAGGAATAGCAGGATCGCTCTGCCGTCCATCCACGTGAGGAGGCAAGGTCATTGAAGTTCTGTACTAATTGCTGGATTGTTTCGCTTGCGAAACGTGCTTCATAGAAGCCGATACGCTCTTGGGCGTAGGAGTTTGTCTTTGTCATAATCGGATGTTTTTTGACGTTAATAAATCTGTCCACATCGTAACTTGACCACCGTGGCATCCCTGCTCGGTTGGTGCAGCGCTACACTGCTCTGGATGTTTCGGATGCGAAGATAATGCAAAGCTATAGGAAAAGCAAATAATTTATATGCATCCAGTCTTTATTATTCCATTATTCTTTCTCGAGAGGTTAATTTTAAGGAGTAACAAGTTTTATTTTTCCCTTGCTTTTATTTAACTTTGTAGCATATTCCATAATTTGGGTATAAAGTATAGATATGATAAAAGACATCAGAGAGAGAAACGAAGAGGCATTTGCTGGTAAGAAGGAAATGGAAGTGTTGAAGGCTTACTTTCCACAATGCTTTACGGTTGACGGTGAGTTTGACATTGAGAAGTTTCGGGCATCGCTTCCTGAGGGCACGAAGGTAAGTGACGAGACTACGGGATTTAACTTCCTTGGCAAGAATTATGCCCGAATGTTGACGAATATGGATACAACAACTCTCATCCGCCCGGATGTAGAGCACAATGCCAAGCCTGAGAACAAGGACAGTAAGAATGTATACATCAGCGGTGACAATCTCGATGCACTGCAACATCTTGTAAAGTCGTATGCAGGGAAGGTTAAGGTGATATATATAGACCCACCATACAATACAGGTTCTGATGGCTTTGTCTATAATGATAAATTCTCTTTTACAGCCGATGAGCTGGCAAAACGCTTGGACATTTCGTCTGAGCGAGCAAGTCGTATCCTCTCTATGACCAAGCGTGGTTCTGCAAGTCATGCTGCATGGCTCACGTTTATGCTTCCTCGTTTGTCTTTTGCTCGCGATTTGCTTACAAAGGATGGAGTAATTTTCATATCTATTGATGATAATGAACAGGCTAATCTGAAGAGTTTGTGTGATGAGATATTTGGTGAAGAGTGTTTTATTAGCACTTTCCTCTGGAAAAAGCGTCAACAAGTAGATAGCCGCACACAAAACGGAGCATCAAGAGACCATGATTATTTACTATGTTATGGAAAATATGAAGATGCAAGAATTAGAGGGAAACTATCAGATAAGTCAAAATACTCTAATCCTGACAATGATCCAAGAGGAGATTGGATGAGCGACAATATGGTAGGATTAGCAACACCATCACAACGTCCAAATCTTCATTATGATTTGCTTAACCCCGAAACGGGAATTATCTATACTTGTCCACCGACAGGTTGGAGATATGAAAAATCAAGGATGGAGGAACTTATGGCAAACAATGAAGTATTGTTTCCTAAAGAAGCTACAGGAAGGCCGAGACGAAAGAAATTCCTAAAAGATGTAGTAAGCGAATATACGGGATTTAGTTCTTATTTTAATACTGTATATAGTAGCCAAGGAACTCGTGAACTTATTGAATTATTTGAAGGAAAGGATTATTTTGATTTTCCAAAACCTGTTGACTATATAAAACAGATTTTAGAACAAGGTATTTTAGATGCGAATTTGGAGGAAATGTTATGCATGGATTTCTTTGGCGGTTCATCTACTACAGCACATGCAGCTATGGAAATTCAGCAGAAAGTTCCTAACCTTCATTATATTTTAGTACAGTGGCAGGAACCATATAAAGAGGACTCTGAAGCTTATAAAGATGGATATAGAACAATTGATCAAATCGGCATGGAACGCATCAAACGAGCCGCCAAGAAGATAAAGGATGAGAATCCATTGTTTGCAGGTGATTTAGGTTTCAAACACTATATATTGGAAGAACCGAAAGAAGATGCACTTTTGAAGATGGAACAATTTGACCCTCAAAAAGAGTTCTTTACCACGCTTACCGCCGATGACTTTGGCTTAGACTCCATACTCCGTACTTGGCTCGTTGCCGATGGTTATGGATTGACCGAAGATGCCGAAGAAATAAATCTTGATGGATATATTGCATACCATAAAGGCAATCACTTGTATTTCATAAATCCTGATGACAACTTTACTGCTGGAAGCATCGCTGCACTGATGGACAAATATAATAGCGAAGCTTTCTCTCCTCAAAATCTCGTAATCTTTGGTTATAGCTTCGGATTCACTCATCGTGAGGAGCTGCAAAAGAACCTTCGTACATTGAAGGAGGGAAACAAAACACTCACAGTAAACATTGATGTAAGATATTAAAGTAAAGGAGTAAGAAAATGGAACTTACAGTATCTGGTTTTAAGTCAATCAGTCGTGTTGACAGATTTTCATTCAAAAAAATGACACTTCTTGCAGGTGTTAATAGCAGTGGTAAGTCTTCACTTATCCAAGCATTGCTTTTACTTAAACAAACCTTTGAATCAAATTCGATTGAAGTAATCAATTATTTGGGTGACTTTGTGAAAGCAAACGAACCGATTGATTTAATACATAATAAAGAAAAAAGCAGTAAACTTCATTATGTCTTAAGTCTGGATAAAAGTGAAGTTTCTAATATAGACTCCTACTCTCAGTATTTGCCAAAAGGTGAAAAGTTACACACATTAGATATAATTATAGATTTTTCTGTCAATAAGAGTTTTAAACTCGATAGTCTTCAATTAGATTTATGGTATGGAGATAAGGGAGAACGAAAAGAATTGTTCTGTGTGAAAAGCCCCTCAACAAGAAAGACATTTAGCGTGAATGGCTCAAATACTTCGATGGTAAATTTGAGTAACGTGGCTAATAAAAACAGCATAGCAGGTTATACACTATCATTCAAGTATGGCTTCTTGCCTTTTTATGGAGATCGTAAAAATGAATTTATATCATTAACCATCATCAAAGATCTAAGCGAGACATTAGCAGATTTCTTTAGAAATATTTATTATTTAGGGCCACAGAGAGTCAAGCCTGTATTAGCAAGGTCTTATGACAAGTTGGAATATGATAATGTAGGCATTGATGGTGAATATACGCGTTTCCAAATCAATCGACTGAAAAATAAAGTTGTTCAAGGATACGATGATAGTTTGATATCGTTGATAACATATTGGATTGTTGAGCGCATGCATCTTGCACAGGAAATCAGTGTTGTTCGTGATGCAAGTAATCGTTATCGTGTTATAGTTCGTAATGAGTCTAATGTAAAGGTAGATTTAGACCAAACAGGATTTGGTCTTAGCCAAATTCTTCCAATAATCACTCAGGGATTGCTTACTCCTGTAGGTGGAGTGCTAATTGTTGAGGATCCAGATGCACATATGCATCCGAGCGTGCAGGCTGAACTTGTTAATTTCTTTGCAGATTTAGTTGCTCATGGCCGTAAAGTTATAGTAGAGTCACATAGCGACCATATTGTGACAAGAATGCGTTTGTTGTTGGCGAAAAAAGAGATAACATCTGGTGATGTAAATGTTTGCTTTGTTAGCAACATTGATGGACATAGTGAATATCTTTCTTGTGCATTAACCGAGAAAGGAATGTTCTCTGAGCCGCTTCCTGAAGGTTTTATGGATACACAAGAAAATGACTTCAAGGATATCATCAAACTTCAGTTAGCAAACAATTAGTATGGACTGGTTAGTGGCAATTGATATAAAAGCATGGGAGAGTAATTTTCTCATGCTTGAAAGAATCCTTTCGTATGCTAAGGCCAAGTCATGGCTTAGTATTCTATATTCAAAAAACATTGATTATATTTTAAGTACTAATCATTCTAATTCATGGCTCCTGCATAGTATATTGAGTGGCGTTAATATAGTTCCTTATGACAAAAGGCCAGTTGGTGTCGATGTGTCTACCAATCCTAATATACTTGTGGATTTGGATGATATCGAAGAAGATGAAGTAAAAGACACTGCATATTTTATATTGAGTCAAGATGAACCACCACATAAATTATATACCATCTATGAACTTGGTTCTTCACATGAGAACCTCACTTTAACAAGTGGTGCTAATTCTAAAGATATACCGCTAATTGTTGAGTCACAAGGGGGAAATATTCAACAGTATTTTGATCAAAATAAACCCAAATTAGAACAAGCAAAACATATAGCACAACAAAGCAGGAATCTAGGGAAAGGTAAAATAGCCTCTACCTTCAAAGCATGGAACCAACGTGATGAAACTTATGCAAAAGAACTTTTGCAAAAAGCCTTTGATAATTCAGGCTCTCAGTTCTTTCAGCCTTCACCTATATATATTTGGGATTCTAAAAATGAAGTATATGTTAGGTTTATTCATAGTGGCAATTGGGAATATCATGGGCACGATGTTGAAAACTATAATGACGTTCCAGACGTAATTAAAAGGCGTTATAACCATTGGAAAAAGTAACTATGGAATTAAAACTTGAAAGTTCACTTTAGCATCAGTTGTCGCCAATCAATGGAGTGGCGACTGTGGTGGAGGCCTCAATAAAGGAAACGGCAAGAGCAAGCCATCAGAATCCTGTATTGTCGAGGAAGATGGATGCTACGGCCTTGAAACAGGTGCGTAGTGAATATGGCATATTGGATAAGGCAACGCAGAAGCGTATCAATGAACGTAATCTGCCTGATAAGATAAAGGAACTGCCAGAGCATAGTCTTCTTGACATCAAGATGGAAACGGGTACGGGAAAGACATACGTGTATACCCGTACCATGTTTGAATTGCACAAACGTTGCGGTTTCAACAAGTTTATTATTGCTGTTCCTACTTTGCCTATCAAGGTTGGTACGGCTGCATTTCTTGATGATGCAGAGGTGATGCGCCACTTCTCGGATGTATGTGGATATAATGCGCAGATAGAGCTTTGCATGCTCGAACCTCAAAAGCAAAAGAAGAAAGGAAGACTTAATATCCCCTCGGTTGTGGGACACTTCTTCTATGGTAGCCACCATGTGAAGAACAAAATTTATGTACTGCTACTCAATACGCAACTGTTGACCAGCGGTAAACTGCTGACTCGAGAAGATTACGATCAAATGTTGGGCGAGTTTCATCGTCCAGTAGATGCCATCAAAGACACATTGCCTGTGCTTATCATCGATGAGCCGCATCGCATGGAGCGTAGCAGCAAATCATACGCTGCATTGATTGAGAACTTCTGCCCTCAGCTTGTATTAAGATATGGTGCAACATTCCCAGAGTTCACCTTTGGACGCGGTAGCAATAAAATCATCGCAAAGGATTATCAGGAACTGGTATATGAACTTGATGCAGCTGCTTCTTTCAACAATGGATTGATTAAAGGTGTAGCCAAAGAACACCTTGAACTGCCTGGTGGAAGACGTGCTGAAAAGAAGATAAAAATAGTAAGTACAGTCAGTGGCGGTTCGGTAAATATGAAATATACGAACGCTGACAATCGCGATACTACTTACACGTTGCATATTGGCGAAAGCCTTAGTGAGATAGATGCTGACCTTGATGGTGTGGTAATAGAAGGTATTACTAAAAATAGCGTATTGCTGAGCAATGGGCAAGAGAAGTTTGTAGGCGACCAGTTCTATCCAGATCAATACAGCCTGTCATATCAAGAAGGCATGATGGACTTGGCATTGATGCGTCACTTTGAAACAGAGCGTGAGAACTTCTGTCGCGAAGGACTACCAATCAAAACATTGGCGCTCTTCTTTATAGACAATATTGAAAGTTTCCGTGGCGTAGACGGTGGCAATGATGGTTGGCTAAGACTGAAGTTCCTTGAATTGTTGAAGGCACGAGTGGAGAAGGAGTTAAACCGACAAAACACAAAGGAGTATAGGGAATACCTTGAAGCCACTTTGGCCAATCTTGAAGATACGTGTGCAGGCTATTTCTCACAAGACAATAATGACACGGACGAAAATATCGCCAAGGAGGTGAAAGCTATACTTCATGGCAAGAAAGAATTACTGAGTTTTAAGGACAAGGAGGGAAAACCTAACGTATTGCGTTTCTTGTTCTCAAAATGGACATTGAAAGAGGGTTGGGATAATCCCAATGTGTTTACAATACGCAAATTGCGTTCTAGTGGTTCGGAAATCAGTAAGTTGCAAGAGGTGGGCCGTGGACTACGCCTTCCTGTAGACTGTGGAGGAAACAGAATCAGTGATAGCGCTTTCATGCTTAATTATATTGTAGACTTCACAGAAAAGGACTTTGCCAATAAACTGGTTGCCGAAATCAATGGCGAACTGGAGAATGAGCAGAAAAAAACTTTGGAAATCACTAGTGATGATATCCTTGCTGTTGCCAAGAAGCGTGGAATGGAAGAAAACACATTCCTCATAGAGCTATTAAAGAAAGGATATGTCAATTATAAATATGAAATAGTTGCTGATAAGTTTGATGAGTTACTGAAGGAGTATCCTGAATTTAATGACGTCAGTGGAGGAGTAAATACAAACCGTATAATCAATCGCAATAGCGAACGTAAAGGCTCTGTACATATCCGTAAGGCTCAATTTGATGAGTTGAGAGAGTTGTGGAGCCAATTGAATCGAAAGTACATCATGTACTTTGATAAAGAGATAGACAAGAAGTTAGAAGAGGCCTTGCCTGTTATCATAAAGGATAAACATATCTTCTCACTTCAAACAGTAGAATCTACTCGTGAAGAACTGCGTTTCCAAGATAAAACAGCATATATGGCTGAGGAGACACATGCAGCATTGACATTGCACAGCCGTCACTATGCATACAACGATTTCCTGTTAAGGACATCAAAGGCGTCAAATATTCCTGTACAGATTCTTCATCATGCAATATGCAAGGCTGTATCTGATGGCTGCAAGATTACGAATGAGATGTTCAATGAGGGCTCGAAAACCAGACTCATTGGTGCTATTGACGACTGGAAATGTAGAGAGTTGATAGGCTTTATCCGTTATAAACAAGCAAACTATAAAGTCAAGGAAACTAAACTGACCAATGCCGATGGTAGTGTAAAGGATGAAGTGGTACAGACTTATATTGGCAATAAACTTGTTCCAGGTATACCACCAACCAAATATCTCTATGATGCATATGCACATGATTCGGATTTAGAGTTGAAGAATATGCAGACAGATATTGATGAAGTTGTTGTTTACGGCAAGATTCCTTCACGTAGTATATGTATTCCTACTATTGCATCTTCTAATTACAGTCCCGACTTCATGTATGTGGTGAAGAAAGGGGATGGTACAAAAGAACTGAATATTGTAATAGAAACCAAAGCCTACGATAAAGAAACACAGATAGCACAAGATGAGGAAACGAAGATTAGTTGTGCCGAGGAGTTCTTCAAAGCAATGACGGCCAATGGCTATACCGTTCATTTCCGTAAACAGATCAATAGTGTAGAAGTGAAAACTATTATTGATAATTTGATTGCGGGATAAGATTGAAAGTATCTGATTCTATGCAAGACCGTGTTTGCTTTTTTTCGAAAAATGACTTGTCTGTAGGCTATAATCTGGAGATGGCGGAAAGATGTATCATTGAGATTGCCAATGATAACATTCCTCAAGATTTAGAAGGCATTATCGAACTTTGGCATATTAGACGCTTTATCGAAAGCGATTGCAAACTGCTTAGATGGTCGGATGAGGATTTTGCTAGGTTAAAATCAGCAACAGAAGGATACAAGGCTATTATAGCAAGGTTCTTTAATTGTCTAAATCCACAAACGATAAAGGATGAGTTTGAGGCACTGGAAGAATACGAATATCAAAAAACCTTTTGGCAGATAATAGACAGTTTTAATCTATATAAAATTATTTCCCCAGAGGTGGTACGCGAAATATTGTCAAACGACACGAGTAACTTGCGCGATGTCTTATGCTCTCAAGGAGTTGTTGAGAAGTTTAAGGTTATAATTCGCGAAGAGTTGTTAAGCAATATAGATAGCGCTTGCATTCTTTTAGATATATATGTCGCGAAACGAGATAATCAACCGGAAGATGAATTATACCTTCCTTCTAATCTGGGTCTAGAGGATAAAGAACAAATCATCAATGAATACTTGGATAGTGAGCGGCCTAACTTGAACTATGTAAGACTAATCACGCAAATCAAAAACGACAAGAATAAGATAGTGTTATCTCCTAAAACGAGATTGAAAGCAAAACGATTAGAAGATAAGTTAAATAGAGAATTATTGGATGACCCTAAAACCTATAAATTCCCTTGCTGTGTAAATCTGCATTTTATAGAAAAAGAGGGAATGCCACCGTTAAAGATTGGTATAGATGAGCAAGGTATTCCGACTCACACTTATAGTGTATTATACATAAAAGAATGCGATAACAAACGGCGTATACTATATTGTGGAGGAGTTTTCGGCTGGCTTAATAATCATTTCCTCTTGAATCTGATAAATAAGAAAGTAGAGACTGATGGATTTGAGAATCTTTTTATGGATAAAGGCAGGTATTCATATTCCACGAATAACGCTTTTGAGAAGAAAGCGATGCTTTCTCAATATGAACTGAATGCATATGACAATGTTTTGCAGGATTTAGGAAGTTCTATAACAAGTGAGTTGAAACAATATTATGAAACCCATTTATGTTCAGAGTACGATTATCCAAGTCTTGTCTTAAATTTACCCTTACCTAACGACTCATTCTTGAATAAATGTAGAATTTTGTGTCCGGAGTTAGATGCTATTGTAAAACAATATACAACATTTGTTGAATATGATGAAATAGATGAAGAATTGATACGTCTATCTTATCCCTTAAAGATTGAAGAAGGTAAAAGTATTCTGACAAATAAGTATTATGAAATAAATACAGATAATAAAGATGTTAATCTGGCTTTAGGCGGACTCTTTGCTTCAGGGAATTACATCTTACATCACGTAGAACCATTTAAGGGTAAACATTATCATTCACTTGTAGAATTGTTGGAGAATGAAGATTCTGTTTCATACTCGAACTATTCGGAACGACAAAAAGAACTCTTAGACATTCTCATACAACAAGAATTGATAGGAATAAACTCGCAAGGATACCTATATATTATTGATGAAAAAAAAATTGAGATATTAGAATCTCTTAGAGAATATAGTGTTTGCTCCTATTGGCACTACGATGATAAAGGCCGGAAAATCTTAGATGACTATTTTGAAAAGGGATGGGTTGTCACAGACGATCATTTATTGAGTAAACCAGAGCGTGAATACTTCAGTTATTATCTAGATAACATGATGTTCACAAATGGAAAGGCTTATAGGAATCATTATGCACACGGAAGTGTTACATCTGCAATCGATGATAAAGAACATCTCGACGCTTATTATACTCTTCTTAAATTACTTGTGATTTTGATGATGAAAATAGAAGATGATTTATGGTCAGCAAGAAGAGCTCTGGCAATAGATACAATGAATAGGATAAAGAGTAATAATTGGACATTCTAAAGGCTAAAGTATTAACATAATAGTGTAGACTCCATTTCTTAGTCTCAAAAGATTTGCTTATCTTTGTCCTCAGGTTAGAAGCCTCTCGGCTTTTAGCCCTTTCACAAAAAACATCGGAAACAGAGAGGAGCCACATGTGGTTCCTCTCTGTCTTAATCAAACATTACCCCGAGAATCTAAATCCAAAACTTGCACACCTCAGCCAAAGATTGTACTTTTACAAGAAATTCTATCGAGAGAAACTTTATGACAGAAGCCAATCGAATAGAATAAAAAGAGATAAGAAACAATATGAACGAAGAACAACAATACCTCAACTTCGAAGAATACATAAAGGCCAGCGAGCCTCACAAGCGCGAGCGTGCCGAGGCTTGGCGTGTGGCTATAGGTCTGCAAGCGGTAGATGGACTTCAGGTGTCGGAATATCTGAAGCAAACTGCTCGGCAACACATTGAGGGTGAAATCACGATTGATGAAGCTCGCGAACAGATAAAACAATACTATATATCGAAGACCAAGCACGACGATGATGACAATGAGAAGGAGGAGGCTGACCGCGTGTCGGGCAACATTGCCAAGCTTATCAGTTCGCCCTCGTTCACATTCAATGCAGCTGGCGTGGTGGCTATTCATCGGGCCATCTTCGAGGGGGTGTTCAAGCATGCAGGGGCATTGCGTACCTATGACATCACGAAAAAGGAGTGGGTATTGCGTGGCGATACCGTGACCTATGGCCGTTGGCAGGACTTGCGCATGGCCCTGGATTATGATATCGAGCAAGAGAAAGGATTCGACTACCGTGGTTTGTCGATGAACGAGATTGTGGAGCATATCGCAAGATTCATCTCGGGAATATGGCAGACGCATCCCTTCTGTGAAGGTAACACACGCACTACGGCGGTCTTTGCTATCAAATACCTCAAGTCGATAGGCTTCGAATGTAACAACGACTTGTTTGAACAATACTCGTGGTATTTCCGTAACGCTCTCGTGCGTGCCAACTATAAGAATGTAGCCAAAGGAATCGGACAGGACTACAGTTTCTTGCACAAGTTCTTTCGCAACCTGCTGATGGGAGAAAACCATGAGTTGAAAAACCGATATATGCTGGTAAATGCTCCTTCGGAGTGGAGTGATGGGACGGATGCAGGACAAGTACAGGACAAGTACAGGATAAGCACGGGACAAGTACAGGACAAGTTGCACACGGATAATCCCAATATAACACAGATTGTACAAGTGGTGGGAGAGAAAGAACTGTCTGTGAAGGAAATGATGGATGGCGTGGGACTCAGAGGTCGCGACAATTTCTTGAATCTCTATCTTAACCCCGCTATCACCGAAGGCTATATCCGCATGCTCTATCCCGACTCTCCTCGCCATCCTCGCCAGAAGTATCTGCTCACGGTGAAGGGATTGGCACTGTATAATGAGCTAAACAAGAATGCTTAGAGTCAATTTCAACGATGGACCGAACGATTGAAACCCAGCGACTGCTGTTCCGCCCGTGGAGCGTGGACGATGCTGAAGAACTCTTCGCCTTGGCTGCCGACCCCGATGTGGGGATCCGTGCGGGATGGCCTCCTCACCAAACGGTAGACGAGAGCCGCGAGGTGATACGCACTGTGTTTGCCAACGACCATGTGTGGGCATTAGTGGAGAAGGCCACGGGCCATATCGTAGGGTGCATGGGCTACTACACGCACGAGGAGAGCAACATAGGTATCGGCGAGGAGGAAGCCGAGGTGGGCTACTGGATAGGCAAGCCCTATTGGAATCGGGGACTATGCACCGAGGCGCTGAGAGCGATGATAGACCATTACTTCAACACGGTGGGGTACCTGACGCTGTGGGCCGACTACTTCGTGGACAACCCTGCCTCAGGCCGCGTGATGGAGAAGTGCGGATTCCGCGACACGGGACGCATCAACTGGCTGAGCGAGCTGTACCGGGGCGACGAGCGGCCGGTGCGCGTAATGAGGCTGGACTATTGCTTGTAAAGAAAAAACACGGGAGGGGGCGTATCGGCGATACGTCCCCTCTCTCTCGTTGTACCCTTCCGTCCGTGGAGGAGTGTTACTCCAGCACGGTCATAGTCATCACCACATCTTCCTTGGGGCGGTCGGCACTGCCGGTGGCCACGCCCTGGATTTTCTCTACCACGTCGAGACCTTCAACGACCTCACCGAACACGGTGTACTGGTTGTCGAGGAAGGGAGTACCTCCGATGGTGGTGTAGTCCTTCGTCTGCTCGGGAGTGAAGGTGAAGCCGGGCGTGGACTTCAGGAGCTTGTCGGTCTCGGCAGCGAGACGTTGCTGCAGGGCCATGAGCCCCTTCTGGTCGCCTGCCTTGTACATGGCCTGGATAGAGTCGCGGTGCTGGGCGGCAAGACCATTGAAGATCTGCTGGCCACGCTGACCGTCGAGCTGGGCAGCGAGCTGCCTCAGCTCGGCCTCGCTATACTGCTTGCCCCACACGATGTAGAACTGCGAGCCCGATGAGCGGCGCTCGGGGTTCACCTGGTCGGCCTGACGGGCGGCACTGAGCACACCGCGCTTGTGGTAGTACTGGGGATAGACGAACTCGGCGGGAAGGGTGTACTCGGGGCCGCCGGTGCCAAGGCGCTTGCTGGCAGGAGCACCCTTGGAGTCGGGGTCGCCACCCTGAATCATGAAGTCCTTGATGA
>JAFWXS010000036.1 GCA_017517925.1 Bacteroidaceae bacterium
ATTCGGGTCGCAGCGTGCACTCGTCTCGTGGCACAAGGCATAGAATGCAAACTGCTTGATAGTAGAGATATAGAGATTGGCAAAGAGTTGTTTATGCCCGAAGATGGCGACTCGTGCTTCACATTGTTGTTTGAACCATTGTCCAAGGGTGCTATATCATTTGACTTTATTGAGGGCGAGGCAGAGGATGATTGGCGTATCTACGACATTGACCTGACGGGAAAGCGCGATGCAAACAAGCCCGAGGGATTACCTCGCGAGTTGCTACGTGAGCCCAAAGCCACGGGCGAGATGCCTCAGTATGCTTACGAAACTGGCGATGTCACCATCAATGTGCATCTGCTGGGTTATCGTGAGGGAATGACATGCGAGATGGTTCTTCCCGTAAACTCACTGCTTGAGGCCCAGAAAAGTGTGGATGTAAAAATCGACCCCAAGACAGGGGAAGGAACAGCCACCTTTTATCAATGTGGCACAGGAATGGTATTTCCTGTAGTAAACGGTAGCGGACATGAGAATTTCCTTGTGGCACCGGGCGACAGCATAGATTTGTATGTAAATCTGGCTTACATTAACAAAAGTATGAGATACAACTATGACGAGGACATGGAGATTCCCATTATCAAAGGTTGCTGGACGAAGGGGAGTCGCTACGATGTGCTGAACAACATGCCAGCCGCGTCTCTTGACTTTCTGGAGACAGTGGATATAGGGAAGCGCCTTCGCTATGACATGACTGCCGATGAATATACCGACACTGTAATATGTCAGTACAAGGAAGAATACGACCTCGTCAATGCGCAACCCTTCCATGCGTGGTATAAAGAGAAGGTAAAGGCCAGCTATGTTACTCCGGGACTCTTGATGTATCTGGACCAAGACATTCGCCCTTGGTTTAAGAACGATGAGAACAGCAGTTTCGACATTAGCAAGGAGCCTATCCTTCCCCAGCACTTCAGAAAGACTATGGAACATCTGGACACCAGCAATCCTTACTTCTTGCTTAGCGAACATGGTTATACACTTGTAAAGATTGCTCAGAAAAGGGAAGTCGTCAGAGAAGACAAACTCTTGCGCGAACTGGCCTTTGCCAGCAATGCAGCACATGAGGCCTATAAGGGCTATCTTAGCGACAGCACCAGACAAGCACTGCGACAGCTGGACAATCCTTTCTTTGCCGACATGTGTGAAGATATTGTGGCAAGAACTACCGAGGCCATAGCACGCAGCAGCAAAGATTTGACACACGTGGAGGACATCGCCCCCGAAGCTCTGTTCGAAGCCATCATAGCCCCACACAAAGGTAAGGTAGTATTGGTAGACTTTTGGGCTACATGGTGCGGACCTTGCCGGTATACCATCGGTCAACTGGAGCCCAAGAAGAGTTCTGGCCCGCTCGCCACAGACGACATCGTGTGGGTGTACATGACCAACGAAAGTTCACCCATCAAGACCTATTCAGAGATGATTCCTAGTATCAAGGGACTGCACTACCGTGTGAACAATGCACAGTGGGATTATCTAACCGACAAAATGTTTGACATCGACGGCATCCCCTCCTACGTGCTTGTAGACAAAGATGGCAACTACGCCTTGCGCAACGACCTGCGCGACCATGATAAGATGGTAAGTACGCTGAAGGAGGAACTGAAGAAGTAGCAGCAAAGGTCTTCGTGACTAATTTATGGCCAATTCATGAGCATTGCCTTTAGCCCCTGCGGGCGGCAAACTCGTTTCGCGGTTAATTACATGGCAATTCGTGCCTTTTCTTTTTCAACATAAATTCCCGTAAATTGCCCATAAATTAGCCATAAATAAAATTCGTGTAACAACATAAACGACCAATACAATGAAACCAACCAAACTATTCCTTGCCCTTGCCGTGGCGGTGCTGCTGGGGGCATGTACACCGAAGAAGCAACAATCGAAAGATTGCCTCAAGCATGCGTTAGAGACGGTTGAACGTATCAAGGTGGCAGGATACGAGATAGAAGAGAAGGTGAAGGCACCTTATGAGAAGGATTGGAGCAGCATCCGACGCAATAGGTTTGTAGAACAAGACAATCCACAAGATACGACTATCGGAGCATCAGCCCTACGCTACGGTGAGGATGGCTGGATATTCAGTGTATACGACGGTATAAATCTCGCCTCTTTCAATCACGACGAGAAGCGGATAGTTGTAGAGGACTTCCTGGATGCAAAGAGTCAGGCACTCCCGTTCCGCATGTATCATCCCCCCTTCTTCAGCTATGTAAAGAGCCTCATCCGTTATATGCTGACTACCACAGACAGTATCAACCTTGACGTGGAGGAAACGGATGAAGACTTTATCTATAAGCTCTCCATCTACGAAGACAGGCAGGTGGAGTTCTTCGGACGTGCCTACAAGATGCCAGAGAACCCTTTTGCCCTCAGCGAGGAGGATGCTTATTCCTACTACACGCTATGGATTCGCAAGGGCGATGCTATGCCTTATAGATATTTGAGGGAGATGAGCCATAACGTGCAGGATGTCACTTGCCATCATGCAGAATGGAGTGAGGAGGTTACGACCTCTCCCATCGTTGCAACAGACCTCATACTTCTGCATGGGAGCTACAAGGTACATTATGTCGGCAGGAGGGATATGGACAAAGAGGCCCGGCAGAACGAACAGCTTATAGGCAAGGCCGCTCCCGAGTGGACATTGAAAGATATGAACGGGAAGTCGGTGGCGCTAAGTTCCTTGCGTGGCAAACCTACGATTATCAACCTGACGGGCCTTGGCTGTGGTCCTTGCGCACAGGCCTATCCCGAACTGGTAGAGCTGAGCAAACGCTATAACATAGTATCTATCGAATCATGGGGAAAAAGTGCACAGAGCCTGTGCGACTATGCCACCCATCACAAGATAAGCTACCCGATGCTGCTTGGCGAGGATGCTGTACTGAACGCTTATGTCGGTACCTATCGCGGAGTACCCGTATTCTTCTACCTTGACGAAAACCATATTGTACGCAAAGTAGATAGAGGGTACGCTAAAGGGATGATTAGTCGAAGTACTGAAGATTTGGGATGGGAATAAAAACAATAATTCCTTAAAATTGCCTTTGCCCCCTGCGGGCGGCGAACTCGTTTCGTGGCCAATTCGTGACCATTTGTGTTTCCTTTCTTTTTCAACATAAATTCCCGTAAATTGCCCATAAATTGGCCATAAATAAAATTCGTGTAACGACATAAACAACCAAAATACAATGAAGACCAAACTATTCCTTGCCCTTGCCGTGGCGGTGCTGCTGGGGGCGTGCAACCAAAAGACAAATGCAGAGGACAACCGCGTGTGGAATGATGTAGCGATAGGCTATAACAACACATTCGATGTCATTAAAGTGACGAACGTAAAACTACTGGACGAGCAGAGTGAAGTGAAGGTGCATATAACCTTCCCTGCCAATCATTGGATCAGAATAGCTTCGAACACCTATCTCCAAGCAGGGGATAAGCAGTATAAAGTAAAAGCCATAGTGCCCGACTCAACGAAAGCCGTGCCCGAGTTCGACAAGGAATTCTGGATGCCATCCACTGGAGAAGTAGATTTCGTGATGACTTTCGAGCCTTTGCCCGAGGGTACTGAACGGTTCGACCTCATTGAACCCAACGGATGGCAGGTTTTGAATGTGCGTAGCACAAGTCTCTTGCCTCAAGGCATTACCGATACCTATTGGCGCAACCCAAAAACGGGCGACTGGGTCATCGGCTTCACCGAGAAGCACGTTATCTATGACAATGCGGTATGGGACATCGCGGAACAAATAGAACATGACGGTGGCTATACACTTTCCATAAGTAAAGGCACTGAGAAGACTAACGTCACTATAAGTCCGATGGAGAGAGGCAAACGCCATATCAAAGTAGGTAACAGTAGGCGTATGGCCATTACTCCCATCACCACAAACACCATGCCTGACTATCCCAAGCACGACCGTCGCAAAGGCTTCAAGGATAACGGCTACCGCATGGGAGATAGTGTGACTATCGTAGGTTGGCTCAAAGGCATGACACAGACCGAACTGAGCAGAGGAGGCCGTTCATTCAGTGCAGACATTGAAAATATAATCACAGGTGAGCAGCAGGGGTTCTCCGCTCAGATGGACCAGCTTGGGCGTTTTACCTTGAAGATACCTTTGCTTAACAGTTCACAAGTCTTCTTGGATTGGGGAAGAACAAACATCAGTACTATACTCGAGCCAGGCGAAACCTATTTCTACCTACGTGATTATATAACAGGTCAGAAACTCTTCATGGGTACTGACGCCCGCCTACAAAATGAGTTGCTGTCCTATCCGCACGAATGGGCAAACGAACGTTTGGAGAAAGATGGGTGTGGCGAAAAGGAGGCTATGGAGTTCTGGGAACTCACCAATCGCGAACGAGAGAAACAGCTTGCCAAGTTGCACGAAACGGTGAGACTGCATCCCAACCTATCGCAACGATATATAGACTATCTTACAGGCTATTACCTCACAGGGCAAGGCATGTCGATGATGCAGGCACGATTCGCCATGAAAGGCAGGGTACTGCCCCAAGCCTATATGGACTATGTGAACGAGGAGATTTGGCAGAAGACCGTCAAGCCCTACACTCTCTACCGTGACTTCTCTTGGTTCAAGAGAGACTATCTCGACCAGTTGGAAAGTACCCGAAAGGCCAAGACATGGGTAGATATCATCCGAGGTATGATTGAAAAGGGTGAGATATCCTTGACAGACGAAGAACTGAACAAGCTGAACTGTTACGAGGTGAGGTTAAACAAACTTAACACCGATGTCAAGAATGCACCGACACACGCACACATACATGCTTTAGCGGAGAGTTTCGAGGCCGACCCTCTGGTCATTGAGGTTCACGAACTGATTGAACGCTATGCCGAATCCTTAAATAAGGCGACCACCTTAGCCAAACTTCAGGAATCGTTGGCCGTGATAGACTCCGTAGGGTGCGACCGCAACTTGCGTGACCTCCACCTTGCTGCGACACTGTATATAAAGATTGACAACGAGCGCAAGCCACTTGACCCCGAAGTGATAACGTGGATGGAACAGGAAATTCAACTCCCAGCTGCCAAAGCCGCAGTGAAGGAGTTGAATGAGAAGTACCTTGCTATACAACGCCGCGACTTGGCTAATGCCAGCAGTCTGAAATCATCCGACGATGTGGAGGGCATGAGCGATGGCGAGAAGATACTGCGCAAACTCATCGAGCCCTATAAGGACAAGGTTATCCTACTCGATGTTTGGGGCACCTGGTGCGGCCCTTGCAAGGCAGCTTTGAAGAACAGCCAAGAGGAATACGAGCATTTGAAGGACTATGATATCGTATACCTCTACCTCGCCAACCGCTCCAGTGAGGAGTCGTGGAAGAACGTCATCAAGGAATACAACGTGACAGGCGACAACGTGGTGCACTACAACCTCCCCACCGAGCAGCAGACCGCCATCGAGCACTTCCTTGGCGTGAACAGCTACCCCACATACAAACTCATCGACCGCGACGGCAACATCCTCGATGTGAATGCCGATCCTCGCGACCTCGATGCGCTGGAGAACTTGCTGAAGATGATGAACGGGACGAAGAATTAATTTATGGGAAATTGCCTTTGACCCCTGCGGACGGCGAACTCGTTTCGTGGCTAATTACATGGCAATTTGTGTTCTCTTTCTTTTTCAACATTAATATCCGAAAATTGACCATAAATTGGCCATAAATAAAAGTCATGTAGCTTTAAGCTACAAGCATTCCGATATTCGTTATACGCAATCGCGTTAGTAACATCTTTATTAGTAATAATATTGTTAGTAATAAAGATATTTCTTAACTTTGCCGCACAATTTCAACTAAGAGACAGTTATGAACAATAAACCTTTTGTTTTTGGTGTAGCCACATCGGGAGATAATTTTACGGACCGAGTAAAAGAAACTGAGCGTTTGGTCTCGAATTTTCGCCATGGAGTTAACACTGTACTGATATCTCCTCGACGCATAGGAAAGACTTCGTTGGTGCAAAAAGTCTGTAACATAGTGCGGTCTGAAGAATTAAGAATTGTGTATCTCGACATCTTCTCTTGTAGGAGCGAAAGGGATTTCTACGATGCTTTTGCCTCGGCAGTGCTTAAACAGACTTCATCGAAATGGGATGAATGGTTGGAAAATGCAAAGATATTCCTTTCCCGTGTCAGCCCGAAGTTCTCTTTCGGTCCCGACCCGACATCAGACTTCTCCATATCGCTTGACTTGAACCCCAAAAGCAGCGATGCCAATGACATATTGCAACTGCCAGAGAAGATTGCCCAACAGAAAGGGTGTCGGATAGTTGTATGTATCGATGAGTTTCAGCAGATTGCAGAATTCGAAGATTCCAAGAACTTCCAAAAACGACTGCGTGGCGTGTGGCAATTACAGAAATCCGTCTCATATTGTCTTTTCGGAAGCAAGAAACACCTGATGAATGAGTTGTTTGAGAAGCGCAGCCTCCCATTCTATAAGTTTGGAGACGCAGTGTACCTTCCTAAAATAAGCACCGAGGATTGGGTGAATTACATCTGCGAGCGTTTCAAGGCTACAAAAAAAGAAATAAGTGAAGAACTGGCAGGGGAAATCTGCCGTATAGTGGACAATCATTCATCATATGTACAGCAATTGGCGTGGTTAGTATGGATACACACACAAGAGGTTGCTACAGCAGATAACTTTGCCGAGGCTTGCCAAGATATTATAGACCAAAACACACCATTGTTTGAAAAACTGACCGAAAGTCTCACCACCTATCAACTCAACTTTTTAAGAGCTGTCCTTGACGGAGTGCATCAGGAATTCACAACAAGTGAGGTGCTACAGAAATATTCGCTTGGTTCTTCTGCAAATGTATCTACAATAAAACGGGCACTTATAAAAAAAGAACTGATTGAGATGGAAAACAAGCGGGTTGTAATCTCTGATCCTCTACTGAAAATTTGGCTTAGGAAGGAATTGATGAATAGATAGATTTATTTGACCTGAATACAATAACCCAATACAATGAAACCGACCAAACTATTCCTTGCCCTTACCGTGGCGGTGCTGCTGGGGGCGTGTGCAGAAAAGACAGGGAAGATACATTGCCATATTGAGGGCGCTGTGCCCGACTCGACTTATACCATGATGCTCCTTGCTCCATCGGGCAGTGACTTCCGTGTAGTGGATGCTGACAGTATCCCTGTGATAGACGGTAAGTTTGCTTTTGACCTTTATGTGGATGAGGTGATGCCCTATGACCTTATTTCAATGGAAGAGTTCAATCATGGTAGCTGGTACACTTGTGTGTTCTTTGCCGAGGAAGGTGTAGTAGATATAACTTTCCATCATTCAGAAAGAGACGCAAAGGCTCCCTCCTTGGTTAGCGCAAGCCCTACAAACAAACGGTACCTGCAGTATATTGCTGCATTACAGGAAATGACCGATCCGCTAAAGTATGAGGCCGATTCTCTGAAAAAGGTTGGTAAATGGAATACTCCGCGAATGATGAAGTTAGAGACAGAGTTCCGTGAAGCAAAGGATGACCAGACAAAGCTAAAACTGGCTCAAGAGGCTAGAGTACTTTCTGAATCGGGTGAAGCCTTTACTCCCGAATACCACGCTTTTCAAGCCAAGAGTAAGATGGTGCGCGAAGAACGCGACAAATATATTGAAGACTTTATACGCAGCGACCGCACTGTGATAGGGTTGTATCTTTTGCGACATAAGGTGTTAAGGAACCGTGATTTCTCAAAAGAATTGCCACTCGTCGCACTCTTTACCGAAATATACCAACCCCTCTTCCCTAACCATCCGCTGAGCAAGCAGATAGAGAAGTGGATAGAGAGCCTCGGCATCAAGGTGGGTAACCGCTACATCGACTTCACTGCTCCTGCCCTCGACGGCACACCACATACACTGAGCAAGGAAATTGGCGGAAAGATAGCCCTCATCGACCTGTGGGCTTCGTGGTGTGGCTCCTGCCGACGCACATCGAAGAGCATGATTCCCCTCTACGAGAAATACAAGGAGCGTGGCTTCACGGTCGTAGGCGTGGCTCGCGAAAGCAAGCGTGAGGATATGGAGCGTGCCCTTGCACAGGACGGATACCCTTGGCTCAATCTGTTGGAACTGCAAGATGAACATAAGATTTGGGAGAAATATGGCGTTAGCCGGGCTGGTGGCATCACCGTACTTGTAGACCGCGACGGCATCATCCTTGCCATTCACCCTACAGCCGAGGAGGTGGAGCAAATATTGCAGGAGAAGTTGTGATAAATTCATGGTTAATTATATGGCAATTCGTGTTTTAATTTGATGCCAAGAAAGTGTACCTTTTCTGTACGATAGGTGTACAAATTTGTGTACAATTTCTTGGCATAGTTTCTATGAGAGTCAGCGGATTATGCTGCTAAAAGTGTACATTCCTTTTTCCACCTCTCCCTTTCTGTTTTCGAGCTCTTCACGAACACGCCTTGGCGCACCTTGACGATGTAGCGCTCCTTGCCAAGACGGGCAAGCTTCTTGGCAATGCCATTCCGCTTAAGGCCGAGCTCTTCGCCCAGGCGCACTGCCTCGGCGGTGGTGAACTGCTTGGGTAGCATCTGCAGGAAGGCCAGCGCACTCAGGTATACTCGCTTGGGCTCCTCCTTCTCCTCACGGCGCAAGCGGTCGTAGATGGCAGAGGTCTGCATCGTGCAATAGAAGATATACGCGAGGCCCCACTTCAGGTCGGCCTCCGACATGGTGAAGTGCTGCTCGGCAAACATGCCCTCCACTGTGCCCATCTCCTCATAACGGCGCAGCACGGCAATAATCATCAGCATACGGTAGAGATTAAGGCGCGAGCGAAGGATAGGGGCACGCAAGTCCCTGTCGGGCAGAGTGAGCGAGATAAACGATACCAGCTGGCGGTAATACTCGTCGATATACATACGCTGCTCATCGGAGATAACGAGGCGAGGCATCTCATCGTCCGCCTTTCCCTCGAACTGGCGCAGCTCCTTCCATATCTCGGTAAGCACACCGCGGTGATGACCATACACGTCGCGGAACGCCTCGGCCGTAGCCTCATCCATCTCGCCACGCACGTCGCTCTTGGCAGGCAAGCAGTGGTAGAGAAAGCGGGTAGAGAGTCCATCTTCCAAGTTGGGGATAAACTCGCGCACCGATGACATGGTGCCCGTAGCTGCCATGGCGAGTCGCGTATGCTCGATGAAGAAATCCTCATCGTCGGTCTTGCGGCCCGTGTGTAGCTGCTCCTCATTCTGCGCGGCAAGCAGGATGTACATGAAGTCACCGAATGAGCCCTTGTTGGCAGCCGTCATCTCGGCCAGCTCGGGGATATGCAGATAGGAGATATTCTCTCCATTGGCATAGAGCAGGCGGTAATAGTTGGCCGCCGTGGTCTTGGCAGGGAGCTTGTGCATACGGCGCAGGGGTGCCTGTGGCTCGTCCACCTCCTCGGCGATGTCGTTCACATCCACGAGTTGCGATACATCGTCCTTGGCGGCGAAGTTCAATTGGCTGCTTAAACGCTTGTAGCGCGTGTGGCGCTTGCGGTGGTCGGCCATGGCCTGGGCACTCTCCTCGCAGATGATCTTGTTGATGCCATCGACGAGGCTGGCCACATCGCCTACGCATCCCTTACCCGAGGCCGAGGGACCTACGCAGATGTTCATCATACCTAATGAATAGAGCCGCTGGCCGTGGCGCACACGCACATTACTCATGGCCGAGCCGAGTGTGGGCATCATGGCCATCAGGAGCATGGTGCGGATGTCGGCATCGTCATAGAGGCTGAGTGTCTCGCTCATCATCTGGGGCAGGGACTGCATCATCGCATCGGGCAGGGCACAGGGCACCACCACGCCATCCTCGTCGGTGTGGGCGTTCATCAACGTGATGGGGTCGTCTACGATTCCGCGTGTCACCTCACCGAGCAGGGGGAACTCCTCTTGCTGGGTCTCACGCAGCACGTCGGCGTACGACGTGTTAGCTTGTGAGTTGTTGGGGTCTTGGGTTGGTAGGCTGTTTTCCATAGCGGTTGAGTTTTTAGGTTTGTCGATTGTCGAGTTTGTCTGTGTCATGTTGTTTTTTATTTAAGGGTTAGTAAATACTTTTCTCTCGCAGAGTTTTTTGTCTCTGAGACAAAAAGCATTAGCGTGAATCAAAGAACTCTGCGTTTCTACCACAAGTAGCGTGCAAGCTGAGCGCAGAACAAGTTTACTTGATTATGCCGAGGCGCAGCCGATACTCGCAGCGGAATGAATATCGGGATGATATTCCGAGGTCTTCACAGAAGGTCTCGAAAGGGTGTCATACCTTAATTCCGTTGCAAAGTTAATACAAAAAAAATCATTGATTTCGAGGCGTTTTTTGGCGAAACTCCGATATAAAAAGGCTCCTGAGATTTGGAAAAATGGAGCGTTTGAATTAACTTTGCGGAGCCTTGGAAAAGATGCGTCACTTGCAAGTGTCACTATCGTCACAAGCAAGTGAGGCATGCGTCACAAGCAAGCGTCGCGCGCGTCACTTGCAAGTGACGGATAGTTTCGAGGGCTCGGAAAAAGTTTTTCACTGGTACGAAAAATCATTTTCACACCTGAGAAAAATTATCACCGAAGGCCATTGCACGCAAAAGAGGCGCAAAACAAAAAAAGTGGAGCAGGAGGTGCGTTGATAATGAGGCCGCTATGTTGAGCAAAGGGCTAAAATGCCAGAAAAACGAAAATTATTTATAATTTAGATTGGGTATAGTAATGGTTTTGATTTAACACAGAATAATGTAGATGCTTACCCAACCCATGCATTTCCCGCGTTAGTGTCATTGCTTTTCCCTTCGGCCAGCGACCTGAAGGTTCAGAGCATAGCGAAGGATTTCGCAGAGTCTCACGCTAAGTACCAGCGCAAGAACCTTCACGTTCGTCCAAGATGACAGAGACTTCTATGTAAACTGCTATATTGTCTCCAAAGCAATTGTACACATGGAATAGCACAATCCGCTGACTGACAGATGAAATAGCTTTAGATATTGTACACAAGTTTGTACACAGAAAGGCGATGCCTTTGTCACCTTCCCTTGTCACACATTTGTCACATATTTGTCACACCTCTTTTGAGGGTAAATCGCCTCGGTCATACTATCTTTGCCGTTGAAATGCTGAAAATTGGGCCCAGCTATTTATAATGTGAGATTTTATTCGTATCTTCGCACGGTATTATAAATAAGCACACACTAACACTAAATAACATTTAATAACCGTATCATGAAAAGATTCTTTTCCCTGATTGCAGCAGGCGCAGCCTGCATGCACTTGGCGGCACAGTCGCCCGCCCTCGAAGGTTTCCTTTATGGTGATCAAGCCGCGCCCACCGGCAAGGAGTGGGAATCAGTAGAGGAGCTGTCGCTCAACAAGGAGCAGCCCCACGCCTACTTCTTCTCGTTTGAGAGCGTGGAGAGTGCACGCAAGTTCCTCCCCGAGAACAGCAAGTACTGGCAGTCACTGAACGGCACATGGAAGTTCCACTGGGCTCCCAACCCCGACGAGCGTCCGAAGGACTTCTTCCAGCCTGGCTTCGATGCTACAGGCTGGGACGACCTCGCCGTACCCTCATCATGGAACATCGCCGGTATCCAGAAGGATGGCTCGCAGAAGTATGGCACGCCCATCTATGTGAACCAGCCCGTCATCTTCCAGCACCGCGTAGC